>JAUWHW010000014.1 GCA_030605665.1 Dehalococcoidia bacterium
AGGGTCTTTAGGGCGACTCAATGTTGCCGATGGGTGTAGCACCCCTTTAGCTAATAAAGAATTCTCTAATTTCAAGAAAATAGGCAACAATGGCGTAGCGCAGGGATCGTTATATTACCACTATGCCCGATTGATTGAAACGCTTAATACCGCTGAAGAGATAAAGTCACTTGTAGGAAATGAACTCATCTGCGGAAAGGAAATTTGGGTCAATTCCAACCAGATTAATGAGGAGGGCATAGGAGTGATTGAGGCTCCCAGAGGAACACTTTTCCACCATTATTGGGTAGATGCAAGCGGTAAAATTTGCAAGGTCAACTTGATTGTAGCTACTGGTCATAATAACTTGGCCATGAACCGCGCTGTCTATGAGGTGGCTAAAGAATTTATTAAGGATGGAAAAGTGACTGAAGGGATACTTAATCGGGTCGAGGTTGCTATTCGCTGCTACGACCCTTGTCTCTCCTGCTCCACCCACGCTCTAGGTCAGATGCCTTTGGAAATTAATATCTATGATTCAGATGGGAATATTCATCGGAGATTAGAAAGCTAATGCGAAGACTTTGGTTTTAGGTATGGGGAGCCCACTCTTGGGAGATGATGAAGAAGGTGAAGGAGGCTGTACCGAAGGTTATGAGTCTCATATTAGAAGAGATTGAGCCCAATAAAGGATAAAGTTTCCTCAGATACAGAAACCCTTCATTTATTCTTGCCCTAATCCCTTGTTGTCTAAGAGTATTGCTATTTCTTGCGTGGGGAGGTTTAAACAGAAAGGGGAGGGAGGACTTAGGGGCAAATCACAAAGGTCTGGTCTTTCATCGTGGCTCAAGTAGATAGCGGGGATATTCTGGACGAAGGTGCTAAAAATGTTGCATTTTAAATCTTTTATGCTATAATAATTAGCAGTCTCAGCATTAGAGTGCTAAAATAAGTTTAAGAAAGGAGGTAGCATGGCAGTTAAGATTAGACCTTTGGGAGACAGAGTGGTAATCAAAGCTCTCCCCAAGGAAGAAGTAAGTAAAGGTGGGATTGTTTTACCTGACACAGCTAAAGAGAAACCTCAAGAAGGTGAAATCATTGCTGTAGGTCCAGGCAAGCTATCCGAAGATGGCAAACGGATAGCCATGGAAGTAAAAGTGGGGGACAGGGTGGTTTATTCTAAATATGCTGGCACTGAGTTTAAGCTAGATGACGAAGAAGTGATTATCCTGCGTGAAAGCGACATTCTAGCTAAGAGAAGTTCTTAAAAGGAGGTGAATAAATGGCAAAGCAATTACTTTTTAGTGAAGAAGCAAGAAAATCATTAAAAGCAGGTATAGATACCTTAGCTAAGGCAATTAGAGTGACTTTGGGGCCTCGTGGGCGTCCAGTGGCATTGGATAAGAAATGGGGTGCTCCCACAGTTATAAACGATGGCGTTTCCATTGCTAAGGAGATAGAGCTGCCTGATCCCTTTGAGAATATGGGAGTTCAATTAGTGAAAGAGGCAGCAACCAAAACCAATGACCAATGTGGTGATGGCACCAGCACGTCTGTTATCCTGGCTCAAAGTATCGTCGGCGAGGGTTTTAAGAATATCGCCGCTGGTGCTGACTCCATGGCTTTGAAGCGTGGTATTGAGAAGGGGGTGGAAGCTGTGGTCGATGAACTTAAGAAAATGTCCATTCCTGTGAAGAGTAGGGAACAAGTAGCCCAAGTAGCTGCTCTATCAGCAGTTGATCAGGAAATTGGTGACTTGATTGCTGATGTCATGGAAAAGGTAGGCAAGGACGGAGTTATCACTGTTGAAGAGGGTAAGGGACTGAAATATGAAACCGAGTATGTTGAGGGCATGAAATTCGATCGAGGTTATATCAGTCCTTATTTCATCACTAATGCCGAGCAGATGAAAGTAGAGATGGAAGACCCCTATATACTTATCACTGATAAGAAAATTTCTGCCTTGAATGACATCCTGCCCACTTTAGAAAAAATCGTCCAAACTTCCAAGAACATTGTTATCATCGCTGAGGATGTGGAAGGTGAACCTTTGGCTACCTTGGTGGTCAATAAGCTGAGGGGTACTTTAAGCCCTCTGGCAGTTAAAGCACCTGGCTTCGGTGATAGAAGGAAGGAAATGCTCCGAGATATAGCCGTCCTCACCGGAGGTGAGGTTATATCTGAGGAGATTGGTAGGAAATTGGATTCGGTGACTATAGATGATTTAGGGCGAGCTCGAAGAATAGAAGCTGATAAGGATAACACCACCATTGTTGAAGGAAAGGGTTCGAAGGAAGCTATTGAGGCTCGGATTAAGCAAATCAGGTCCCAGATTGATACTACTACATCTGACTATGATAAAGAGAAATTACAGGAGAGGTTAGCCAAACTGGCTGGTGGTGTGGCGGTAATCAAGGTAGGTGCAGGCACTGAGGTAGAGCTCAAGGAGAAGAAACATCGAGTAGAAGATGCTCTGTCGGCTACGAGAGCTGCCGTAGAAGAAGGCATTTTGCCTGGTGGCGGTGTGGCTCTGCTCAACTCCATACCAGTTTTGGATAAACTGGATGTCAAGGATGATGAAACTGTTGGTGTGGCTATACTGAAGCGAGCTTTGGAAGAACCTATCCGCTGCATAGCTGATAATAGCGGCAGAGAGGGTTCGGTAGTAGTGAATAAGATAAAGGAAAGCCAGCCTGGCATAGGCTATGACGCAGCTAAAGATGAATTAGATGTCAACATGGTGGAAAGAGGCATCGTAGACCCCCTTAAAGTTACTAGAGCTGCCTTGCAAAACGGTGCCAGCATTGCTAACATGATCTTGACCACTGAGTCCCTGGTAACCGACATCCCCGAGAAGGAAAAAACACCACCAATGCCAGGAGGAGGATACCCCGAGTACTAAAGAGCAATAAGGATCGCTGAAATCCAAAGAACCGCCCATTGGGCGGTTCTTCTTTTGTAAGCTTAGACTTTAAGTAATTCCAGTAAAGATTCCTCCTTTGCTACCGGCCCCACTATAGCTAAGTTAAGCCTCTTACTGGTCAGAAGTTCCTCAGCAACCTGCTTTAATTCGTTGATGGTAATAGCATCAACTATAGAAATGACTTCCTCTACATCAAGGATTCGCTGCCTCAATAGCTCCTGACTGCCTAGCCACAGAGCCATATTCTGACTATCCTCCAATCGCAATTGTAGCCTTCCCTTCGATAATTCCTTGGCCCTGATAAGCTCATTTGATGTAATTTCTTGTTTGAGTTTGGATATTTCCTCAAGAATGGCGACAATAGCAGTTTCAAGTTTTTCAGGCTCAACACCAGCATAGGTGGTAAATGATCCTGAATTAAGAAAATGTTCCACATAGCTATGAATATCGTAGGCTAACCCTTTCCGCTCTCTAATCTCTGTAAATAGACGGCTGCTCATTCCGCCGCCAAGCACTATGTTAAGTAGATCAAGGGTAAAACGTTGTGGATGGGAGTGGGGAAATCCATGAACAGCAAGGCAAAGATGTGCTTGCTTGCCATCCTTAGACCCAATACGCAACCTTGGCTCCATTTGCTTATCATCGGTTATGTAACCACTTGACAACTTTCCAGCAGGCCATTTGCCTAATAGTGGTTCAATTTGACTCACTGTTTGCGCAAGTTGTATATCACCTGCAATGCTAACCACAACATTATTAGGCACATAACGGCGAGCAATGTAGTCCAATATCCGCCCCCTGGTTATCGAAGCCACAGTCTCTTTATCTCCCGTAACTTCGCGTCCCAAGGGCTGTTTTGGCCATAATAGCTCATCTATGAGCATATTTACTCGGTGTTGAGGGAGGTCTAAATTCATATTGATTTCCTCAATGATAACCTGGCGCTCATTCTCCATATCTTTGGCGTCAAAGCGAGAATTAAGCAATAAATCAGATAGCACATCCAGAGCAATAGAGAAATGAGAACTAGCTACCTTACACCAAAAAACAGTCGCCTCTTTATCTGTGCTGCCATTGATTATGCCACCAACACCTTCAATATCCTGGCTTATTTCCTTAGCCGTTGGTCGTCGCTCTGTACCCTTAAAATATAAATGCTCAATAAAATGGGAGACGCCTGCCTCATCTTGATTTTCGTGGCATGAGCCAGCACCTATGAGGAAAACAATGCCTACTGAGCGGCTATGCGGCATAGTGCTTGTGATAACCCTTAAACCGTTATCAAGGACAGTCTTGTCATACATTATCGAGAATTCTACTCTGATATCTATTCTCCAGTCAAAGATATTGTCCTTAGATAACCAGCGAAAAGCACTACAATTGACCCTAAAACCATTTGCGCTTGAATTTTTACACTACACCGTGTATAATTTAACTTAATGAGACGGAGGAAAAGAAGGCGATGGGATAAGGGAAAGGTTCGGGCATTGAGGCAACATTTGGGGTTAACTCAAAGGAAGCTAGCTGAAGAATTGGGCACACGACAGCAAACAATCAGCGAGTGGGAAACAGGTATGTACCAGCCTCGTGGGACTTCAGCTACGTTGCTTAGCATTGTTGCTGAGCGCAGTGGGTTTTATTATAAGGCTAAGGAAGAACATGATGAGCATTAAAGTGGGCTGTTGTGGCTTTCCTGAAAGGCGGGAAAAGTATTTTCAGGAATTCAAACTAGTAGAAATACAGCAGACTTTTTACAAACTTCCTTTTCTTGAGACTGTTAAAAGGTGGCGTGGGGAAGCTCCTGAAGATTTTGAATTTAGCTTAAAAGCATGGCAATTGATAACTCATTTGTCATCGAGTCCCACCTACCGCAATGGCGGCTTGCAGATTCATGCTGGTAAGGAGAGCAATTATGGATTCTTTAAGCCTAGTGAGGAGGTCTTTGGGGCGTGGACCAAAACCCGGGATATTGTGCAGGTTCTAAAAGCGAAAGTCATCGTTTTCCAATGCCCGGCAAGTTTTGTTGAAACTGCTGAAAACATCGAAAATATGACACGTTTTTTTACTAATGTGGATAGGGGGGATTTTATTTTTGTGTGGGAACCGCGAGGCAAATGGAACGACGATGTTATTAGGGCACTATGTCAAGATTTAGATCTCATTCATTGCGTTGACGCTCTGGAGAGAAGACCTCTACATGGGGAAACAAGATACTTTCGCTTACACGGTGGGCGCAACTATCGCCACCAATATACGGACGATGAATTGACAAAGCTTTTACAAGTGGCTGGTGATGAAGCTTACATTCTATTCAATAATATAACTATGTACACTGATGCCTTAAGGTTTATAGAATTGGCAAAAACTAGATGAGGGATTAAAAAAATTTCGCCATGATTACACGTAAGCGGATAAAAATTCCTGAGAAGCGGCTTTCGCTAGTATGGCAGCGGTTATTGGGGAGGAAACTAACTACCGTGGAAGACAAGCATCTCAGGGTTATCTATCCTGGCAGGATTAATGGTGATAATGGCCCCGATTTTCGGGATGCCGTTATCGCTATGAATGAGTCTAATTTGATAAAGGGGGATATAGAAATTCATATTAAGTCCAGCGACTGGTATAGTCATAGCCATCATTGTGATCCTGAATATAATAATGTAATTCTTCACGTTGTGGCGCAGCATAATGCTGGTTCAGCTACCCTGACGCAGAATAGCAAATCTGTTCCAGTGCTATGTTTATCACCTGAGCTATGGCATCAAGCTTATTTGATGCCTTATCATCGACTTCCTTGCTTTCAGATAACGAAGTATAAGGATAAACAAGCATTGATGAGACTATTAGATATTGCTGGGGAAGAAAGATTTAAGCAAAAGGTAGTTCTTTTCCGAGCCAGCTTGCACCAAGAAGAGGCGGGGCAGGTACTTTTCCAAGGCATAATGAGAGCCTTGGGTTATTCTAAAAATACTATGCCCTTTGAGAAGCTTGCTTGCAGATTGCCCCTCAGCTTTATAGAAAGGACGGAGCTAAGAGGAAGTTTAGTTCTGAAGCAAGCCTGGTTATTAGGTACAGCGGCTCTGTTACCTTTTCAGCGGCTGGGCAGAAGACATCCAAAGGAAAGAGAAGCTCAAGAATTGGAGCAGATATGGCAGTCAATTGGTAAAGGGACTAAAACTATGAGTGAAGATGATTGGCATCTCAGCCGTATATATCCTAATAATTCTCCGGTGCGCCGCATTGTAGCTCTGAGCTATCTGCTGCAGCGATATTGCAGGGAAGGGCTATTAGCAGGAATGCTACAAGTAGTGAGGGATACACCTTTGATGACCGGGCATCGTATGCTGGTGGGTAGCTTGATTGTTTTTGGAAGTGGTTATTGGCAAGAACACTTTGATTTTGATATTGGGGCAAAAACGAGGAAATCAGCCCTTTTGGGGCATAGTAAAGCAGCTGAAATTGTGGTTAATGTTATATTGCCGTTTGCCTTCGCTTGGGGGAAAATAACTGGTGAATTGGGGTTAAAAGAAAAGGCTATCAAGTTTTATAATCATTACCCTAAGCTAGCTGAGAATGAGATAACACTTCATATGGCGGGGCAACTTTGCCTTGAAGGCGTATCTAATTTCACTGCTTGTCACCAGCAAGGCTTAATTCATATCTTCAGAAACTATTGTCGAGAGGGGAGGTGTGATCAAGGCCCTTTGCTCAGTTACCCAAGGCTAAGACTAGGCACCACATCCAGGTCATAGCTGCTCATTTTGCCAGCTTGGAAATGATAATAGCCACAAACAGCGACCATAGCAGCATTATCGGTACATAGGTGGGGAGGAGGGACCAGCACAGGTACTGGCGAGGAATCGAGGAAGCGTTCCGTTAGTAGTTTATTGGCTGCTACACCACCGCTAAGCAAAATTTGGCTCACTCCTAATTCTCTTGCTGCCTCAATTGTTTTAGCGACTAGGACGTCCACGACAGCGCATTGAAAGCTTGCTGCGGCGTCAGCTACCAAACAAGCTGTGGTCAAAATTTCTTCCCTTTGGACATAATGCCATAGAGCTGTTTTTAAGCCGCTGAAGCTAAAATCATGGCTGCCCCTAAGCCAGGCTCGTGGAAGAGACAAGCAAGGAGTTCCAGACTTGGCTATCTTCTCAATGGCTGGACCTCCTGGGTAACCTAGCCCCAAGATTCGAGCTGCTTTATCGAAGGCTTCGCCAGCGGCATCATCCCTAGTTCGCCCCAGTTTCTCAAATTGTCCATGACCTTTCATTAATACCAAATCGCTGTGTCCTCCGGAAACAATGAGACAAAGGCAAGGGAACCTCACCCTGCCCTCTCCACTTGATGGAGAGGGGAAGAGCGAATCTAGCCAGTTGGCATAGATATGTGCCTCAAGGTGATTAACTCCTGTAATAGGCATTTGTTTAGCTAAAGCAATTGCTTTAGCTACATTAACTCCTATCAACAGTGAGCCAGCTAAACCTGGACCAAAGGTTACAGCAATACCATTGATATCTTGCCAAGTAACTTTTGCTTCAGTCATTGCCTTATTTACCACAGGGATGATAGTGAGGAGATGTTGTCTCGAGGCAACCTCAGGGACAATCCCACCGTAGCGAGCATGAATATCTATTTGTGAAGCCACAATATTAGAGATAATTTTGCTCCCGTCCTCAACAACCGCTGCTGCGGTTTCATCGCAGGAAGTTTCAATGCCCAGGATTTTCACGCTACTAAATTTCCCAATCATTTCGTCTAGCAACTCGCGGCAGAGTCCCTCCATGTGGTTATGCTAGGTATTCTAATAGAGAAACGATACTTAGGCAAGGAGAAAGTGGGAATAAAATGATTAACTTGCTTTGAAATATAGTATAGATTAAAATAGCTTGATTATGTCGGTGGGGGTAATTGGTGAAATGATTGATCATAGTAAACTCTACGATAGGTTAAAGGAGGGGAAAAGCCAACTAACTGAAAGGCTGGAGCAGCTAAGGGCTCGCAGACGGCCACTAGGGGAAAGGCGAGAGGGCAGTCCTTTTGGCAAAAGGGAAGAGGAAGCAAGCGAGGCATTTGAGTTAGAGAAGAGATTAGCTCTAGAGAAAAAGCTAAGAAATACCATCGCTGAAATAGACTATGCCTTGGGAAAATATGAAGCAGGCACTTATGGGCTATGTGACTCCTGTGGACAGGCAATAGAACAAGATCGCCTCGAAGCATTGCCTCAAGCAAACTTGTGCTTGAGATGCAAGGCACGTCAGACAAAGGATGCAAAAGGGGCAAGATAGGAAGCTAGCAGGATTATCTCTGATTGCCGCTGCTCTAGTGATTGCCCTTGACCAATTGAGCAAATCTTGGGTTAGAGGTAATCTGGCACCGGGGGAATCGCTGCCAGAAGCTGGTTTTTTACGACTAACCTACGTGACGAACCCTGGCTTCGTTTTCGGTTTACCTGCCAACCAAACTTTCCTCCCGATCTTTACCACCGTAGTTATCTTATTGATTCTCCCGCTTTTTTTCTATTACCTATCTGTACATTATCGCTCGCGCATCACTAGTTTATGCACTATATGTCTTGGTTTGATTCTGGGTGGTGCCATTGGTAACTTAATAGATCGCCTCCGCTTTGGTTATGTAACCGACTTTATTGACATTCGTCTATGGGGCAATCGCCATTGGCCGGCTTTCAACTTTGCTGACGCAGCTATAGTAATAGGTACCTTTACACTGGCTTATGCTCTGTTTCGCTCCGGATTATTCAGAAAAGTCTATGACCACAACAGCGAAAGCAAAAATTAAGACACTCCAACTTATTGTTCATACATCAGACATCCGTTTGGACAAGTATGTAGCTGAAGCGCTGCCTCAATTTTCTCGAACTCGCATACAGAAGCTAATTGAGCAAGAATATATTCTAGTTAATGAGCAAAGGGCAAAGCCAAGTCAAAGATTAAACGACAGGGATAAAATAACCATTAAACTTCCTCCACCTACTCATCCTCCTATAGCTGAACCAATCCCCCTGACCATAATTTATGAAGATAAAGACATTATAGTTGTAGATAAACCCGCTAGCCTAGTTGTTCATCCATCTCCGGGGCATTCCAACTATACTTTAGTCAATGCTCTTCTAGCTCACTGCCCCAGTTTAGCCATAGGTAACGATTTAATGCGTCCTGGCATAATCCATAGACTAGATAAAGACACATCAGGGCTCATAGTTATTGTTAAAAACGACTATGCCCGACAATATCTAGTCAGTCAATTTAAAGGTCATGCTGTAACGAAAGGCTACCTTGTTCT
>JAUWHW010000056.1 GCA_030605665.1 Dehalococcoidia bacterium
AGAAAGGTAAGGCTAATTCGACTAATGCAGGCAATGAGGCTACAGCGCGGGAGACGACTAAATCAAATTGCTGGCGATATAACGGCAAGCGAGCTATTTCCTCAGCTCTACCACACACTATTTCCACCTTGTCCAATTCCAACTCTTGGGTAACACAGCGAAGGAAAGCCACCTTCTTAGCTGTAGAATCAATGAGCACCAATCTTGGCTTAGTAAGAAGGATTTTGAGTGGCATGCCAGGAAAACCAGCACCCGTGCCTACGTCGATGATATTGAAGTTTGCTTTGTTCATTTCCTCTCCGGTCAAAGCTGAAATCACGGTTATGGAATCAAGAAAATGCTTCACTTGAGCCTCCTGGTAATCAGTTATAGCGGTGAGGTTAACTTTTTTATTCCACTCTATTAGCTTTTGATAGTAGAGTTCGAATTGTCCTACCTGCTTGGCATTGAGCTCCATCCCTAGCTGGCGTGCCCCTTCAATAAGCTTTTCCATTAGCTAGTCTCTTCTTGTTCTTTAGAGGGATAACATGGCAGATTACAAATTCTGGAACACTTGAGGAGCTATTTCCTTCGCTATCCTTCTTATCTCGCTAGCCACTGCTCTTATTTCAGGAAGGGCTCGCTTAGATGTGCGTAGCTTAACGATGTGGCGAATCTCGCGGAAATTCCAGGTGCAGATTATTTGCGTCTCGCAGGCATTAGGAAGAACGTAGCGGGCTATCTCAGGCTTTATTCCTTTAGCCAGCAAATCTCTATAAGTCTCCCAGCAAGCTTTCATTGCCTCTTCAAATTGCTCATGTGCAGACTCACCTCTTTCCTTAATTTCGGGAGGCTCGATATACCTTGGCTCGTTCTCCTTTACATACCTCTGGCTTCTCTGGCTATAGCTGGCCAATCTATGCCTGACAAGCTCGTGAGTTAAAACACGACTAGCCCTGATATAGAAGGTGGCACAAGCATGCTCAGTCATTGACTCATGTCCTACTTCTATCCACTTCTGGATGCGGTCAGGCACTGTCCCTACTTTATCCTGGGTATCCCAGCATAATCTCCCCGCTGTTTCTATTAGCCTCTCAGCCTCAGGGGTAACAGCAAGCAACTTAACTTCTACATTATATCCGTTTATCATCACTCACCTCCTTACGGTGGTCTACTCATACCAATTTTAATCCCACTATGCAGCGAGCCTAACTCTTCCCCTTTTTCTTCTTGGGCTTTTTCACATTCTTTCTTCCCTTAGTTCCCATCTCTTCCCTCCCTCTTTTAATATTTTCTATGCTCTACTCCCAGGATGGTTCATGAACTCATCTATTCCTTCCGCTTCTTCTTCCATAAGGGGCCATTCTAGCTTGATGATTTTGTCTACCATTGTACCCCTTGAGACCTTTCAATTCCACTGTGGTGCGATTCTGACAAATACAGTCTAAAGTCAACAGTCGCCACTCTCTAGGCACTAAGCGGATCCTCTTGCAAATACCTTATAAGGTCGGTGATCAACCTCGCAACTTCAGAGGACAGTTCGTAAGCCTTATTGAACTCTTCAACTTCAATATAGCCCAAATCGGAAGCCACATATAATTGACTTTGTATCTCGGAAACAGATCCCTTAGCAATATAAAGAAACTGAACAAACTCTTTATCGGTCTGCCTTGAAAATCCCTCTGCTATGTTAGACATTACTGATACCACAGCTCTACGAAATTGATTGTTCAGGCTGAAATCCTTAGCGAAGTCACCTTTCCTCGTCATCGCGCAAACCATTTTTACTAATTCCCTGATCTAGTTCAGATAGATAGGTGACACATGAGTCATAAAAGGACGCTATAATGGTTGCACTATGAATGTCTATAGCACAATACCGGGATACAGACGCCTGGAAGTATCCCAGTGTTATCCAAAAAGGCCAGGCAAAGACTTAAGTGGTTTGATTATTATAATTCCCGTAATCAAAATGCCCGCCTTAGCTGCCGCTACTTTGGCATTTCTCCTCAAACTTTCTATCGGTGGAAAAACGCTATAACCCCGGGTATATAGCGAGTCTGGAGGATCGTTCTCACCGGCCCAAGCATTTAAGGCAGCCCACTTACTCAGTAGAGCTGGTCGAAGCTGTGCTTAGATTAAGAGAGGAATATCCCAGATGGAGCAAAGATAAGCTAGTGGTACTCCTGCGTGGTGAGAGATTCGATTGCTTCGCCTCCACAGTGGGCAGGATTCTCCACAAGCTAAAAGAACGTGGTGTATTGAGAGAGCCGGTGCCAAACCACATTTCAGCCAGGAAAAGCCAGAGACAACGCCCTTATGCTACAAGAAAGCCCAGGGAGTATGTGGCCAGATGGCCAAGAGACATAGTAGAGGTAGATACATTGGATGTAAGACCTTTACCTGGAGTGATACTCAAGCATTTTACTGCCAGGGATATTATCTCAAGGTGGGATGTTCTGGAAGCTCACAGTAGAGCAAGCTCTCATACTGCTTCTGCATTCATCGGCACCTTGTTAAAGCGAATGCCTTTTCCTATCAAGGCTATCCAGGTGGATGGGGGTTCAGAATTTCAAGACGCCTTTGAACAGGAGTGCCAAAAGAGAGGCATAAAACTGTTCGTTTTACCACCACGCTCACCTAAGCTTAATGGCCATGTGGACGAGTACACTGACTGCGGAGGCTGAGATACATAGGTAACACTCATGGTATGGTTAGTAATGATATTAACTTACTGTGAGGAGTTACTAAGATGAGAAAACCAGCCAGCTTCTATTTCTTTAAAACTAAACCCATTATCTTAAAGAATAGATATGAGCGCTGGAGAGGGGTGGCAGACCTTTTAGGCTTTACAACCCATGAGAGATTGAGAGTAGAATGGATGATCTTCTATTATACAGTGGCAAAAGAGAATGTTACCCTCACTGCTCAGCACTTCGGTATCTCAAGAAAGACCTTTTATAAGTGGTTCAATCGCTTTAAGGACTCTAAATACAATGTCCATAGCCTGGCTGACCGATCTAAAGCCCCCCGCCATAAGAGAAAATGGGAGATGACACTCATCCAGGAAGAGAGGATAAGGCGCTTAAGAAAGAGATATCCCTACTATGGCAAGAAGAAGCTAAAGGTTCTCTATGAGAAGGAATATTCTGAGGGGATTTCCACCTGGAAGATTGAGAGGGTGATTCGATTTCATAAGCTCTATCCTGATCAAAAGAAGGCAGAGAAGACCGCTAAAAAGAGAGCCCGAGCCCGCCAGAAACCGAAGAGGAGGATCACTCAGTTAGTGAAGGAGGGGAGGCCCTGCTTCCTCTTTCAGCTTGATACCATTGTTAGCTACTGGAATAATCTCAAAAGATATATCTTGACCGCTGTGGATCGTGCCACTAAGCTAGGTTATGCCCGGATGTACAAAAACAAGAGTTCTCGGGTAGCGACGGATTTTCTCTATCGTCTTTGCTACCTCACCGGCCAGCCTATTGAAAACTTACAGACAGATAATGGGAGTGAGTTTGCTTTAGAGTTTGAAAGAGCCACCACCAAACTAAGTATCCAAAGATACTTTTCAAGGGTAAAAACTCCTAAGGATAACTCGGAGATAGAAAGGTTCAATCAGACCTTGGAATATGAATGGCTTTACAACTCCAATCTATCTTTAGATCCTGAAGAGCTAAACCCCCGGCTAACCGAATGGCTTATTGAGTATAACTTCAACCGTCCGCACCAATCCCTTGGCTATCTTGCTCCCGTAGAGTATACTGAAAGGGAACTTGCTAAAATCTGTAGCCCAGTGTTACCTATGTGGTCAGCCAGCACGCTGACTTGACAAAAATTTCCTATTAATGCTAAACTGCAAATTTGCGTTATGCCCACTAATTTCCCTTCATTTTTTGTCAATCCTAAGTTTTCTCCTGGTAAATATTTTATATTTTAAATGCCTTAGCAACACTAGATTTTTGTTTTGAGGAGAAAAAGTTATGGCCGTTTCGATAGCACCTAAGTATGGATTAGTGAAATCTTTTGCTAAGTTGCTTGAGGTTGTAGAAGTACCTGACCTAACTCGAGTTCAGCTTGATTCATTTCGTTGGTTTCAAGAAGAAGGTCTGAAGAAGCTATTTGAAGAAATTTCGCCTATTCAAGATTACACTGGTAATAGGTTAGAGTTGCATTTTTCTGACTACGAGTTTCGTGAGCCTGAGCATTCCGTTACGGAATGTCTTGAACGAGGTATGACTTATTCCTCCCCTCTTCATGTTTTAGTTCGCCTAGTGATTAAAGAAACAGGCGAGATTAAGCAACAGGAATTATATTTGGGCGATTTTCCCCTAATGACAAACAAGGGCACTTTTATCATTTCCGGGACAGAACGAGTAGTAGTCAACCAGTTGACCCGCTTTCCAGGTGTTTACTTTACTTTGGAAAAGGGTAGTGTGAGAGGACAAGAGTTATGCTTTGCTAAGCTGATTGCTGAGCGAGGGGCATGGCTTGACTTTGACACTTCCAGCCATGATGTTATTTCGGTTAAGGTAAATGGGAAACGGAAGATGCCTGTCACTACTTTATTGCGTGCTATAGGCTTTGAGAGTGATGCTGCCTTACTAGCTCTTTTTCAAGATGTAGATAGTTCCCCAGATCATGCTTTTATTCGATCCACAATAGAGCGAGATACCCTGGTTAGGAACAAAGCTAGGGCATTAGTCGATATTTATCGCAAATTATCTTCTGGTGATCCCCCTAGCCTCAGTAGTGCCGAAACATTGCTGAAAAATTTCCTATTTGATCCTCGACGCTATTGCTTAGGTGAGGTTGGCCGCTATAAGCTCAATAAAAAGCTAGGGGTAAACATCCCTGAAAATTACCTTGGCTTAACTCCTGAAGATCTAGTACAAATAGTACGCTATATTATTTTAATCAACAATGGCAAAGAGGCTCCTGATGATATTGACCATTTAGGCAATCGGCGAACACACACCGTAGGCTTACTAATACAAAAGCAATTTCAAGCCGGTTTATTCCGTTTAGAGAGGACTATTAAAGAGCGCATGAGCATTCTTGGTCCTGAGGCAGCGACTCCTTCAGCTTTGATCAACATCCGTCCTATAGTAGCTGCTATAAGGGAGTTCTTCGGTCGGTCTCAATTGTCTCAGTTCATGGATCAAACCAACCCATTAGCCGAATTAACTCATAAGCGTCGCCTTTCTGCCATAGGTCCTGGTGGCCTCTCTAGAGAGCGGGCTGGCTTTGAAGTTCGTGATGTGCACCACTCCCACTATGGAAGGATTTGCCCTATAGAGACGCCCGAGGGTCCTAATATCGGTCTCATTGGCTCCTTGGCTACTTACGCTTCAATTAATAAGCATGGCTTTGTAGAAACTCCATATCGCAGGGTTATCCACGAAGTGCCTAATGCCGTGCCACAATTATTAGGGAGGACAATCCAAGAGGATGTAGTGGGTAACGAAGGCCATCTAATAGCTAAATCAGGGACGTTAATTACGGGAAAGATTGCATCAAAGCTAGCTTCCCTTCCGGTGCAAACTATCAAGGTGGTTCCTTTCGCTTCTGACCAGATTGCTTATTTAACGGCTGATGAGGAAGATCAATATACCATTGCTCAAGCTAATGTCCCTCTCAATGGGAGTAATGAGTTTGTTGAGCAGAGGATTGAAGTTAAGAAAGGTAGCAAATATTTTAAGGAGGCAGTGGATAAGGTGGACTTCATGGATGTTTCCCCCAAGCAGATATTCAGTGTATCCGCCTCCCTTATTCCATTTCTGGAGCATGATGATGCTAATCGTGCTTTGATGGGCTGTAACATGCAACGTCAGGCAGTACCTCTATTGCATCCTCACGCTCCCTTAGTGGCTACAGGTATGGAAAGGGAAGTAGCTAAATATAGTGGCCAGGTGATATTCACCCCTATCGCCGGAGTGGTGACTTCTGTAACCGGTTCACAAATTGTAATTGAGGATGAGGAGGGTGGAAATCATGTTTATAAGCTGAGTAAATTCGTCAGAACTAACCAAGGAACATGTATCAATCAACATCCAGTGGTAAACAAAGGCGACGGAGTTAAAAAAGGCCAAGCTATAGCAAATAGCTCTGCGATAGACAATGGAGAGCTTGCTTTGGGGCAGAATATTATCTGTGCCTTTGTGAGCTGGAAAGGATATAATTTTGAAGATGCTATTATTATCAGCAGAAGGCTGGTTAAAGATGATGTCTATACCTCCATTCATATTGAGAAGTTTGAGATTCAGGCACGTGATACTAAGCTTGGCCCGGAAGAAATCACCAGGGATATACCCAATGTAGGTGAGGAAAGCCTGACCGACCTTGATGCACAGGGCATTATACGTATTGGTGCCGAAGTAAAGTCTGGCGATATCTTAGTGGGGAAAATCACCCCCAAAGGTGAGACGGAGCTTTCAGCGGAGGAAAAATTATTACGGGCTATTTTTGGTGAAAAAACGCGTGAGGTGAAAGATAACTCCCTCAGGGTATCACCTGGGGAGTGGGGGAGGGTAATTAATACTAGAGTCTTCTCTCGTGATAATCACGATGAATTACTGGCTGGAGTGAATAAGCTTGTGCGGGTATGGGTTGCTCAGAAACGCAAGATCTCAGTGGGTGATAAAATGTCAGGAAGGCATGGTAACAAAGGGGTTGTTTCAGTTATATTACCTGAAGAAGACATGCCGTTTTTGCCTGACGGCACTCCTGTGGATATTATTCTCAATCCGCTAGGCGTTCCATCCCGTATGAATATTGGACAAGTCTTGGAGGCTCATTTGGGTTGGGCAGCTTACATATTAGGTTTTAGGGTAATCAATCCAATTTTTGATGGAGCTGATGCCCTAGCTATTGAAGATGCTTTAGCCAAGGCTTGGATAGCCTGGAAAGCAGGTGCCGTTAGTCTTAACTCAGGAAACTCAACTGATATAGCAGCTAATCAAGAGAAGATCAGAGCTTGGCTTGGTGATTATGGTTTTGATGCTGAGGAAATAATGGATGAAAAATATAAAGGTGCAGCTAAAAGGAGCGCCCTTTGTTTGTGGCTTGAAGAATTTGGGGTGAATGCACGGAATCTAAGTGATGAGGATTTAGAGCAAATGGCACAGAAGATTTACAAGGAGCAGAGGATTTATCCACCTACCTTTGGCAAGATGGAACTCCGAGATGGAAGAACTGGTGAGCCCTTCGATCAACCCGTAACTGTAGGTAATATTTACATGACGAAATTGCTACACCTTGCCGAAGATAAGGTGCATGCTCGCTCTACCGGTCCGTATTCGCTCATCACGCAGCAGCCATTGGGAGGGAAAGCCCAATTTGGCGGTCAACGCTTCGGGGAGATGGAGGTATGGGCAGTGGAAGGCTATGGGGCAGCTCATACGCTTCAGGAAATGCTTACTGTGAAGTCGGATGATGTGACGGGTCGAGCCAAAGCCTATGAGGCTATCCTTAAAGGAGAAGATATTTGCCAACTTGGTGTTCCCGAAGCATGTAAGGTTTTATTTATGGAACTGCGCAGTTTGGGTTTTGCTGTCGAGCTGCTTAGTGAAGATGAAGAAAAAATAAATTTCTTTAGCGATGTTAAAGCAAAGTTTAAAGCTAGATTGCAACCTGTGAGGTGATAAATAGAGATGGCTCAGTTTGATGATCTGAATGCTATTCGAATAAGTCTTGCCTCACCAGAGCAAATCAGGGGTTGGTCTCATGGTGAGGTGACTAAGGCAGAGACGATAAATTACCGCACTTTGAAGCCAGAAAGGGATGGCCTCTTTTGTGAGAGGATTTTTGGCCCTACCAAGGACTTTGAGTGCCATTGTGGCAAATATAAAAAGGTACGCTATAAAGGTGTTATTTGTGATAAGTGTGGAGTTGAGGTAGCTCATTCCAGCGTGCGCAGAGAGCGTATGGGGCATATCGCGTTAGCCGCACCAGTGACTCATATTTGGTTTGTCAAATTGGTACCTAGCCGGCTTGGGCTTCTCCTTAACCTCTCTCCACGAAATTTAGAGTCGGTTATTTATTTTGCTCAATATATCATTATTTCAGTCAATGAAAAGGCTAGCCAGGAAAGGGTCCATCAACTTGAGCAAGAGATGGCTCGGCAGATTAGCGAGCAGGAAGAGTGGGTAAACAGGAAGGTTGAAGAATTGCAAGCTAAAGCTGAATTGGGAGAAGGTGAGGGGGCTATGATGGAGGAAGTGAATCAGTTACGTGCTAGATTTATACAGAAAAGGTCAGAGCTTGAAGAAGATCTGAAGGCAAAGAAAGGAGAGATAGGAGATCTTAAACCACTAAAGTTGCTTAATGGGGAGCGATATCAAGGGTTTAAGGATAAATATGGTGATATTTTTGAAGCCGGCATAGGTGCTGAAGCTATTCTAGAGGTTCTGAAAAAAATTGATGTAGAGAGATTGCGTCAGGAGCTCCTTGAGGAAATGCGTAACACCTCTGGGCAACATCGCAAAAAGCTCAGCAAGCGATTACAATTGGCCGACGCTCTCAGGTCTAGTGGAAACAAACCTGAATGGATGATTTTAACTGTGCTTCCTGTATTGCCACCAGCACTTCGTCCTGTAGTCCAGCTAGATGGTGGTCGTTTCGTCATTAGCGACCTTAACGACCTTTATCGGCGTGTTATTAATCGCAACAATCGTCTCCGACGCCTTATAGAGTTGCGTGCGCCTGAAGTCATTATTCGGAATGAAAAACGTATGCTGCAAGAAGCTGTTGATGCCCTCATCGATAATGGGCGAAGGGGACGTGCAGTTACTACTGGCAATAACCATACCCTGAAATCACTTTCAGCCATGTTGAGGGGAAAGCAGGGACGCTTTCGGCAAAATCTTTTAGGTAAGCGAGTAGACTACAGTGGGCGCTCAGTCATCGTTGTTGGTCCCCAGCTTAAGCTTCATCAATGTGGTTTGCCACGGCATGTAGCTTTAGAGCTATTTAAACCCTTTGTTATGCATAAGCTTATGGAGAAAGGTTATGCCAATAGTGTAAAGATTGCTAAACGCCAAGTGGAGAGAGCCAGACCTGAGGTTTGGGATTTACTTAGTGAAGTAGTTAAAGAACGTCCAGTATTGCTTAATCGTGCCCCTACATTACATCGCTTAAGTATTCAAGCCTTTGAACCTGTTTTAATTGACGGGAATGCTTTCCAGCTTCATCCTTTGGTTTGTGCTGCCTTTAACGCCGATTTTGATGGCGATCAGATGGCAGTTCATGTACCGTTGTCTAAGGCAGCGGTGAGGGAAGCTAGAAAGTATATGCTTAGTGTTTATAATATGTTGCTACCAAGTTGTGGTGAGCCAGTAACAGCACCTAGCCTTGACATTGTCTTTGGTTGCTATTATCTCACCCTCGTTAAGCCCGGGGCTAAGGGGGAGGGGGAAGTTTTCAACAATTTTGAAGAGGCCAAACTAGCTTATGAATTGGGCCTAATTGACCTTGGTGCTGATATTGAGGTGCGAGATAGGGATGGTAGCGGAAGGCGGATAAAGACCACTATGGGAAGAATTCTATTCAATGAGGTCTTGCCTCCACAGCTTCGTTTTTACAACGAAGTGACAGATAAAGCTGCCTTAAAATCACTGGTATCTGATTGTGCTCGCTTATTAGGTAACGAAGCTACTGCTACTGTCCTTGATAACCTTAAGCAATTAGGTTTTGACTATGCTACAAAGTCAGGAATTTCTATCGCCATGAACGATATTGAAGAACCCCCGGGAAAAACTAAGCTTCTTAAGGAGGCTGACAAGTTAGTCAGTATTACTGAAGATCAATTTAACCGTGGCTTTATCACCGAGGATGAACGTTATGAGAATGCAGTTCAAATATGGATGGAGACCGCAGACAAAATTGCTGAGGATATATCCCAATCCCTAGACCATTATGGTGGGATCTACATGATGGCTACATCAGGAGCAAAGGGTAATATCTCCCAGATCAGGCAGATGGCAGGGATGCGTGGACTGATGACTGATCCAGCAGGGAAGATAATAGACTTTCCTATTAGGTCAAGCTTCCGAGATGGGCTATCACCTATGGAATATTTCATTTCTACTCATGGTGCCCGCAAAGGATTAGCTGATACTGCTTTGAGAACTTCGGGCAGTGGTTATCTTACTCGACGTCTTATAGATGTGGCCCAAGATGTTATTGTAACTGAGAGGGATTGCGGCACCACTGAAGGAGTTTGGATATCAGAGGAGAATGCTGGAGGCTCTTTGCCTTCACTGAGGGAACGGATTATTGGCTATCTAGCAGCAAGCCAAATTGTTAACCCACGTACAGGGGAGGTCATTGTTGACCTCAATGAAGAAATTGATGAGGAAAGAGCCAAACGAATTATCGAGGCCGGCATCACTCAAGTATATGCGAGGTCATTCTTCAGCTGTCACTCTCGACGCGGTGTTTGCCAGCATTGTTATGGTAGAGACCTAGCTAAAAGACGGTTGGTAAATCTTGGTACTGCCGTAGGCATTATTGCAGCCCAGAGCATTGGTGAACCAGGCACTCAGCTCACTCTGCGCACCTTCCATACAGGTGGCGTAGTTGGCACTGATATCACTAGCGGATTGCCTCGTGTGGAAGAACTTTTTGAAGCTAGAACACCAAAGAGTAGGGCTATCATCTCTGAGATTGATGGCACTATTGAAGTGATTGATGTAGATGAAGGAAACATGGTCAAGGTTACTAGCTCTGAATTTTATCTGAATGAATATGAATTGCCGCCGGGAATGAAAGCTGCTGTGAATAATGGACAATTAATCGATGTTGGTACTGTTCTGTTTTGTCCCATTTCTTCTTCAGAGGAAACTGAGGAGCAGTTGCCAGCAATAGCTGAACAACAACCTATAATAGCTAGAGTTGCTGGTCAATTTGCTATTGAAGATAACCATTTTTATGTCAAACATGAGGAGAGAGAGGAGAGGGAATACGTCATCCCACATGGCACAAGGTTGCTCGTCAAAACAGGAGACAGGGTTAAAGCAGGTGAACAGCTCACCGAAGGGATCATTGATCCACAAGACATATTACACATTGTGGGAAAAGAAGCAGTGCAACAGTATTTAATCGATGAAGTACAAAAGGTATATCGCTCTCAAGGGGTAAACATACATGATAAGCATATTGCTATCATTGTTCGCCAGATGTTGAGAAAAGTGGAAATTATTTCCTCTGGCGATACAGGACTCTTGCCGGGTGAGTTAATCGATCGCTTTAATTATGAGGATGTGAATGCCAGTGTGCTAGCTGAGGGAGGTGAACCAGCGACGGCACAAGCTGTTCTTTCAGGAATAACCAGAGCTAGCTTAAACAAGGATAGTTGGTTAGCTTCTGCTTCTTTCCAAGAGACTGGCCGTGTGCTTGTTGATGCAGCGATCAAAGGCAAAACAGATAAACTTTATGGACTTAAGGAAAATGTTATTCTTGGCAAGCTCATCCCAGCTCGAGTATTGGCTGGTGAGGAGGCAGAAGCGACAAACTTGCAGCTAGAGGCTTAAATACTCCCTTTAACGATAAAGGATAAGAGCAATGTCAGATACCCAAGGGATGCCTTCCACCCTCCACTCTCTATCTGGTGAGGCGCGTGTGGTTTCAAGCAAATCAGCCATTGAGGATATTTCTGTTGACTTAAACCTTCGCCCCAAGCACCTCAATGAATTTATAGGTCAAGAAAAAGTTAAGGACAACTTAAAAATAGCTATCCTAGCTACTCAAAAAAGACAAGAACCTTTAGACCATATTCTTCTTCACGGGCCTCCCGGTTTGGGAAAGACTACCCTTGCTTATATCATTGCTGCTGAGATGGGTGTCAACATTAAAGTTAGCTCAGGGCCGGCAATAGAACGTCCTGGAGATTTAGCAGCTATTCTCACTAACTTACGCCAGGGAGATATTCTTTTCATTGATGAGGTTCATCGGCTTAGCCATATAGTGGAAGAGAAACTCTATCCGGCGATGGAGGACTTCGTTTTTGATATCTTTCTGGGTAAAGGTCCAGCAGCTAGAAGCTTGCGGTTGAATTTGCCTCATTTTACCTTAATTGGGGCTACTACAAGAGTTGCTTTGTTGAGTCCTCCGCTTCGCGATAGGTTTGGAGCAATATATCATCTTGATTTTTATGACGAGTTAGCGATAGAGAAGATTCTAAAGCGCTCTTCAGCTATCCTTAGGGTGCCGGTGGGGGAGGGAGGGCTTGTTCAAATTGCTCAACGTGCTAGAGGTACACCGCGGGTAGCTAATCGACTCCTAAAACGACTGCGAGATTATGCTCAGGTCAAGGCAAACGGGGTAATCACTGAAGAGGTAGCTCTAGAGGGACTTTCAAAGCTCGAAGTAGACTCTGCAGGCTTGGATGAGATAGACCACAGGATACTCCATACAATAATTAGTAAATTTGATGGTGGCCCTGTAGGACTAGATACTATCGGTGCCTCTATTAGCGAGGATGCTGATACTATTATGGATGTTTATGAGCCCTATCTTCTTCAGTTAGGCTTTCTAGAACGTACTCCACGCGGTAGGGTTGCTACCAGGCTTGCTTATGAACATCTGGGGTTGCCTTGTAAAAGAAACTATCGACCTCAAACAGGTTTATGGAACCAAGAACAAGATTGAAATTCCTAATTCTAGAAGCCTCCACTTTATACACCTTGCTATGATCTAGCTTGCAGCCAGGCTGGGCTAGCGAGAGCGAATAAAGAGAAGCTTTATATCAACCAACCCCACAAATTAACGATGCTACTATTTGCCATGGTTACTAAAATTAAGATTACACTTGGCGGAATTAACAAAGCAGCGGTTTTGCACCAGCGTTGCCTCACACGAGTGAATATGAAGGTTGCCATAGCTAAGACAAGAAAGCTAACAACTATCCAGGGATATGCATTTACAATTTTGCCAATGATATGTTGTCCACTAAGAATTCCTTTCCTGTGCCTAGGACAAATAACTAACTGAACACTACAGGAAGGGAGGTTAGCATTAACGATACATAAAGCCAATCACGGCTTGCAGTCTCCCTCAGTATGTAAATAATTGCAAATAAAGCTAAGGGAATGTAGGCAAGCGTTGCTAACCAAACCCAGCCCTGCGGCAGGCAAATTAATAAGACGCCAGTAACTATCACTGGGAGCAGATAATACCCTAACCAAGGGAAGAACCATATTAGCTTGTTATGACACCAGCCATAAACTACTACACCAGTGACCGTTATTAATATACTTGATAGGCAGACAACGCTTTGCCAGTAGCACGAAGCAAAGAGTAAAGCAACCAATAAATGAGGTAAAGCAGCGAAAAATGCCTCTTGGCAAGTGCCTTGGCTATGGACCTCATAGATTTGCCGGGCAATTAACTCTGGGGGCCAAAAGATTCTGTGGCAATGTTGTTTGCCTCTTCCTCACTAAGTCCTTTCTCCTTTAACTCTTGGCTTTTATCCTCGAGGTGGGTGTAGATTTCCCCAGCTACGCTCTCCTTAACAGCCGAATCAATCTTCAGGTCAGAGTTGAAGCTATCCAAGTAACGGCTTAATTTGTTTGCCATCGTGGCGCTAACTTGTTTCTGCTTGTGTAACCAATCTAACTGCTGTGGGAAAATCTTGCCACATAGCTAGTTTTTTAGCTAAAACTTGCTGCCCATTAGGTAGCTTTTGCCATTTCCCTTTAATAAGCTTGTCTTTCTCCACCCGGTGAAGGGCAGATACAAAGGTCCCTCTTTGAAACGGAAATATCCGTTGCTCCTTCTTTCCAATTCCTTTACGATTTGGTAACCGTATGTGGGTTGACTGTTAATTAGGCAAAGAAGCAGGCAGTCAGTATTACCTTTGAGCAACTCACGTCCATAATCCATCGTTAGCACCCCAACTATATTCTGAATCTCTTTTACCGTAGCACAGGATTCTTCTGCCGTTAATGGACTGTGATAGACTTTGCTCCGTTTGCTAATAGTGACCTTCAACCGTTAACATATCATTTCTGATATGAAGGATTATTACTCCATTTTGGGTGTACCTGAAGGGGCAAGCCAGGAGGAGCTAAAGCATACTTTTAGAAGGCTTGCCATGAAATACCATCCCGATAGAAACCTGGGAAATGAGAGGTGGGCTGGGGGAAAATTTAAGGAGGTCAATGAAGCCTATGCCGTATTGAGTGATGAAAGGAAGAGGCAGGAATACCACAGGATGAGACAGGCAAGATTCGTCGGTGCTGGTTATGGCGTTTCATACAGTAATTGGGAGTATTATAACCAAGAACAAATTTTCCGGGATGCATTTACCAACCCATTTTTGTTTCAGGAACTGGTAAGAATGTTTCAAGACGCTGGTCTGAGGTTTGATAAGAGGTTTGTAGATAGTGTATTCTTTGATGCTAGAGGATTTACTTTTGTTTTCCCTGATCAGCCAAATGGAAGAGGGCAACAGTTTCCTCCTATAGAATATAAACCGCCATTCTTATTGCGACTCATGGGCAAGGCAGCGAAATTTGCCCTCGAAAAAATGCTAGGTGCTGAGAGCTTTCCCTACCAAGGAGCAGATTTATATTATGAAATTGTTCTTTCTCAAAAGGAAGCTGCTGCTGGAGGTGAGAAAAGGATTAAATATAAGAGAGGCAAGGAAAAGAAAAAACTTATAGTCAACCTACCACCAGGAGTTACAGAAGGAACAAAGATAAGGTTGAAGGAAATGGGATTGAAAGGAGTTAGTCCTGGCGACCTCTATGTTGTCGTCAGAATCAGAAATTAGCAGATATGAGTGCCTTTGAAGATTTTGTGGCAGAAATCAGGAAAACACAAACTATGCAGGCTCTTCTTGAGAGCTTAGAGAGGGAACCTGCAAAGCTCTTAAGTGCTATTTGTAAGGAATACGAGAGCACCAATAAAGCGGTTCCTGACCACCATCTTCATTTAGCTGGGTATTTCGGCGAGGCAATGCTGAGAGCCCTCCTATCAGCAAACTTAGTTACCAAGGAGCCAGAAGATAGGTTTTCCCTTTATGGCTATAAGCCTACGGAAACGGGGCTCAAGTACTATAAAAGTATGCTCGCTGAGAAGAGAATTTAGATAGTTGATTATAAGTTATAATAAGTTGTATAGGCTCATCGATACTCATGCTCATCTGGATGAAGTAGAAAATTTCGATTTAATGCTTAAAGAAGCTAAGGAAAATGGCGTTATTGCTATAGTGGCTGTGGGCTCGGACTATCAATCGAATGTGAAAACATTGGAAATCTCCCAAAAATATTGCTCCTTTGTCTACCCAGCTTTAGGCTTGCATCCTTGGCAGCTAGCCAATCTTAGGTCTCTTCAGCTCGATGGCAATTTGCAATTCATTGAGCAAAATATCGCTGCAGCGGTTGCCATCGGAGAGATAGGCTTGGACTACAATAAGAGGCTGGTAAAGGCTGCATCTAAGGAGTTGCAGAAGGATGCTTTGAAGCATCTCTTAGACCTGGCTAAGAAATATGATAAACCAGCCATAATCCATAGTAGGTATGCCTGGAGAGATTCACTACAATTAGTTCAAGATATTGGTATAGGCAAAGCTGTTTTTCACTGGTTCACTGGTTTTTCTAGTGTTCTCAAGGATATAATTACTTCTGGTTATTTTATTTCTGCTACACCAGCAACCGAGTATCATGGGGAGCACAGAAGAACTGTTAAGGAGGCACCTCTCGATAGCCTGCTTTTAGAAACAGATTGCCCTGTTACATATGGTAGAGAAGTAAAATATAAATCTAAACCTGCTGATGTAGTAAAGAGTTTGAAAGCCACAGCGCAGCTTAAAGGAGTCAATGAAGCTACAGTTGCTGAGCAGACAACGAGAAATGCCATTGATTTCTTTGCTTTAGATGTAAGACTTTAAGCTATAGGAGGCAAAAGCAGTGATACAATCGATAATGGGTGAGGATGACTTTCAAAAGACTGTATTACAATCAAAATTACCGGCCTTGGTGGATTTCTGGGCAGAGTGGTGTGCTCCTTGCTTGGCCGCTGCCCCTATCCTGGAGGAGCTGGCTAAGGGGTATGATGGGAAAATAAGCTTCGCCAGGGTTAATGTGGAGGATAATAGTTCTTTAGCTGCTAAGTATGGCATTGCCGCCATCCCTACCATGCTTATCTTTAAAGATGGCCAGCCTGTTCAGCAAATCGTTGGTTATAGGCCAAAGAAGGAACTTAAGAAAATACTCGATGGTTTCTTAAGGGAGTAAATAACAGAACCCCCTCCCTTGATAGGAGAGGATCAAGGTGAGGGCGAAAAGAAGTCGCGGATGAAGTCAAATTCCCAGGGGAGAAGCGTTAATAGCAAGGGGAATTGCTCCATTAAAAGCTTTGCTATTGCAGAGTGAGAGATAGCTTCCTCTGTGCCTGGTAGATATTTGCTTACAATGGCAAGGACAGCGGCACATAGCATTCCCCCTATACCGGCTCCAAGGATAAAGCCAATGAGCCTATCTACCCAACCCAGCATCACGATATGAACCAGCCGTGCCACAAACCAGCCCACTATACTAGCTATAATCAGAGTGGCTACCAGAATGATAACGTAGGCAGCTATTCCTGACCAAATAGCTCCGCTGGGTGAAAGTATGCTGGCAAGCAGCTTATAATAATGCCCTGCTAGAGCTATACCTCCTACTAACCCAGCAATACCAAATACAGCCTTGATAACTCCCTTCCACAAGCCTAGCATACCAAATAATACAGCAATTACTACAATGACTATATCTAGCCAGTTCATTTTAATTCCTTATATCGGAGTTTCTACCTCCAGCCACTCAGCAGCAGTTATGAGGGTTTTCCTTTTTTCCTTTGCAATATCATAAACCTCCGCCATCCTTTCCTTGAAATGGACATCCCTAGGAAGGTGGTGGTCATAAATTATAATTTGAGAGCTGATATTTTCAAGGATGGAGCTTAAATTGAAGATTACACGTTTAAAATTGGTTTGATTCAGCATATAGCCTAACAGATAAGTTGTTGGCCCATCCAGGATAAGGAGGTCCGGGTTTTCTCTTACAATCCAAACTGCATAATCTTCAATAATAGGGCCTTGCAAATCGGAAGTATAAAGTATCTTTGTCCCTTGGTACTCTAAAACCATGCTGATTACCCAACCTAATCTGGTAAGTTCGACACCATGAAAAAGCGGAGCTGAGAATCTAATTATCGTAGAACCTACCTCGAATCTTCTATTGTCGGCGAAGAGAATTTCCTCTTTTCCCAGTGCGAATGGGCAAACCCAGGGTTCGCTTCTCCATAAAGCGGTAAGCTTCTCAAACCAAGCCTTTCCCTTAGCTAGAAGTTTATCCCTTCGTTGCCCATAATCTCCAAAATTCTTGCTCAGGGCCAAAGGCAAATCTTCTAAAGGGTCTCTTATCTCCATTTCCCCTGGTGGTCGCAAGACCTGCCCCTCATTGGGCAAGCCAAAAATCTCACAAAACTGGCTTAGGAACAGCCTGGCTCTCTTCCATTGGGACTGGTTAATCCAACTATTGGGATCCTTTATCCATAATTTTTTCCCTTTATATATCCCAGGTGCCTCTGAAGGCAGAGTATGATGATCATAGTGGTAATGTGAGATAAAAATGACCTCGGCCTCCCCAGCAGCCTCCTTGATCACCGTTAAAGCTCTTTGGCGAAGCTCTTTCTTTTTCTGGGGTGAGAGCGGATAACTTGGCTGCATCTCAGCGGTACCAGGGTCAACCAGGATTTTTATATCGGGAGTTTCGATCAGAATGGAACTTGACTTAGCTCCCATAGAATCAAACCAGAGTAAGTAAGTTTTTATCTCTCCTGTGATTATTGGCTTCCTAAACTTCACCGCATTCAGAATTGTAGCTGCAGTAAGGACACATCCATGAGGGACATCTCGGAAGCTGAAGTGGAGATGTTGTTTTTTCTAAAAGCCCAACGCGGCGTAACACTTCAGCCTTAATAGTGCTCAAATTTCTAAAAGTTACATCGTAGACCATTAGTTTGGCATCCTCTCTGGGAACTTTAGCGTAGTAAAGCAATAACCTACCTTTTTGGTGGTCTGTTAGTGCGCACTCGAATCCCATGCGAAGGAAGTAATGAGGAAATGCCTGAGCTAGCTGGCTTCTATCAACTAGGGAGCGAAACTTAGGATCCCGCAAGATGGTAGGCAGGTTCTGGCGAACTCGGACTAAGTCACTTAATGATGCATACTGGATGGGGATACTCTGTACTTCACCCGGAGTTCCATATCGCAAAGCCTCGCGGAGCGCATCCAGAAAACCTAGCTCGTCCATGGAACGGAGATGCTCCTCTTTCTCCCGTTGTAATTCTTCTTCGTCAGTCGCGATTTTTTGTGGTTTGAGGCGTCTAAAGTATGCCTTGCGGGGAAAGACGGCGTCATTGATTCGGAATAGTTGGGATGGTTGTGGTTCAGCAAATTTGTCAAGGAGTTGTTGACAAGTGACATCATCAACCTGGACTTGTCCCGCTAATTCGGCAATCTTGTATGATAGTGATACTGGTGTAGTCTCGCAGTCACATACCTCTGAATAATCACACCCTTTACCAAACCAGGCGCAAATAGGGAGGCTGCTAGGATCGTTTGAGATTAGTGCTTGCATTAAGAGGTCCCGCCTCCGTCGCATTTCGTCTCGCACTGCTTCCAAATCGGGAAACGTAACATTGTAAACTGCGAGGGGAGCCTGGGGTGATTCCTGGCCTTGGCGCTGGTAGACGATGATTTTCCCCTGGCTGGAATTGACCATGGCACAGTATATGCCAAGCTGCTCGATATAAATTGGTCTATGCTGCAGCAAATCTTCTGTCTTTACAGTCGTTGATGTCGTTTTCACTTCTACAGGTATGTTTTCGTAGATGTCAATTTTGCCTACTATGCCCTCAGCCTCTACAAACTGTTCCAGGTATTCCTCGCTGGACACGGCTAAGCCAAAATTTTTATGAAACCCTGTGCCAGCCCACATAAGCTGCCGTTTTTCCAAAGGAGGCACTATCTCCGGATATTTCCTCCTAAAGTATGCCTGCTTCAGATTAATAAGGTCGGTTACTGAAATATGGTATGGAGGCCGGCGAGTCCTTAACTTTTGCATCAGGGCATCCTTAACTGACCTGTTAGCCTCGATATGGGATACATGAGATGCAATATCGAACTCAGTCATTTTGCTGTTTACCCTATATTAGTTTAGTCTGTGGCTATAGGTCAATTTTACTGAGATTGCTTAATATCCTGCCTGTCATTCTGAGCCCTTCGCTTCCCTTGTCATTGCGGTGAGCCGAAGCCCTGAGCATAGCGAGGGGGATAGCGAAGCAATCTCGTATCGCTCAGGGTGACAACTAAATGCTCTCATTCTATTGCCACGCTTTTAATCTTCTGAAAGCCTCAAGCTTCTCTCTACTCCCAATTCTGGCTTTGTCCACCGCCTGAACCAGAAATTGGATGCTGCTGTCATAGGTCTTCCTATCCACAGGATAGGGATAGCCATCTTTGCCACCGTGGGCAAAACTGTAGCTCGCTGGGTCACGTAGGCTGACAGAGGCATCGTAGACTAATTCTGAGATAAGGCTTAAAGCACGAAGCGTTTTTGGTCCCACCCCTTCAAGCCCCAGCAGGGATTCAAAATTCTGTGGCTTACGCTCATAGGTGCTGAGAAATATTTTGCTCAACCTGTCAGGATGGATATCGTTAGGGTTTAAATAAGGACGTCGAGGCAAGTCTAAAGTTTTCAGCTTTTTCAGTTGGCTTACAATTTTTTCTGGTTTCTCCTCAGAGGCAATGTGGGCAATAACATTCCTTGCTTGTGTGCTCTCCGAAGCTACCAGATTCAGTGCTTCGCCTCTGGCCTGGGAGCAAATAGCCGCCTCAGGTTCACAAACAAAATCAATGACTTTTTCTCCCAACCAGTGATACCTCCGGGCATAGCGATTGATTTCATTCATCCCTTGCTGAACCACCGCCCAGGAGCCATCTCGGGTAAAAAAGAATGTATGGTGATAAAGCTGATAGCCGTCTTGAAGGGCTGAATTGTCCACTTTGGCTGACATTCGGCTGGCGTAAACCAAAGGCGTGGGATTTACCTTTAGCAAATGCCCAAAGTTTTCTATCTCGGCTGGGGTTTTTCTTGAAGTCCTGCCCTTGCCGCCGGCAATGAACAGGCCAAGTTCTCTTTCTAGCCCTCGCATTCCCTCTTTCAAGGCCCCACAGACGGTGGTGGTAACGCCGCTGGAATGCCAGTCATAACCCAGAACGCAGCCAAAGGCTTGGAACCAGAAAGGGTCAGAAAGGCGACGAAGCATCTCCTCAGCTCCAAATTCATCAACAATGACAATAGTGACCTCCCGAGCTAGCTGAGACATCCGCCCAAATAGCCACGGAGGCACCTTGCCATAATGAAGTGGCAGATTAGCTATCCCCGTTCTTTGCCCTGAGCTAGACATGTCTCACTCAGGGATATTATACAACAGTGTTGCCCTGGCGGCATTGCAGTTTTGACGCCAGGGGTGGCATAGCAAGTAACTTGCCTTGGGGGATCGGCGCATCCAGCACCTGTGGCAATAGATTACTGGACATAAAGCGAATTTCGTATATACTTAAGTTATATGAAATAGTCGTGGAGGAAAGAAAATGACAGAATTGAAACAATACTATTACTGTCGTGATTGTGATGATTTCTATGAAGAAAGAGGGATTGTATTACCTTTTAAATCATACTTATCAACACAATTATCTGGGAATATTGGCAATTGCCCAAAAGGACATCCTCGTCCAATTAATAAAGAAGATATCATCTATCTACTAGAGAAACCAACAAAAAACACTAACTCTTCAATTATTTGTCTTGATATCAAGGATTTCTCAGAAAAAAACCAAATATCTCAATTTAATAACATTTCAGTATTGCACTCCGCCTGTAACGGGATTATATCTGAAGAATTTAAAGATGCACTTTACAACGGAACAGGGGATGGTTTTATAATTGGTTTACCTTCTCAGGATATTTCTAAAGCACTTAGTTTCTGTGAAAAACTCATTGACAAATACTTAAGATATGTTGATTTCATAACTTATAGAATAGGGATTGAGTATGGACTATTTTTCTCTTATTTGGATTTGAGTGGGAGAAAAGATCTTTTTGGACAATCCGTTATAGATGTCACACGAATTGCAGATTTTGGAAATGATAATCATATCTTACTTTCTGAAAAAGCGGCAGGAAATCTAATTGCAAGTGGAGATGTGAGAAAAGAAAATCTAATGGAACTCGGCTATTGTCTTGATAAACATAGAAAACGATACAAAGTCTACAATTATAGATCGGAATCAGTTGGAGCTGAATTCACATGATAAATATCTTACCAGGACTACATCATATAACACAGCATATACGCTATGGGCTAACGCCCTTGCCCTTCAGGACATTGCTCCCTTCGGTCGCAACGTCGTATATGCTGGGAACGTTATATGAAATGGCGGTTTTTCAAAAAATGGGGTAATTTATAATGACATTGCATAGCATACTAAAATCAAGAGTTGCTGAATGGAGAAAATCTAATTATAACTCAGATTATCCTGTTATTTCTGAGATTTTCAATTACAATCTAAATCCTGAAACTCAGACCTTATCTTACTTACGAGAGGCCCAGTTTGAAGCCCTTGAAACTTACTGGTATTTAAGACTTATTGAAAAAACTCCGCATATTTTTGGTTTATATAAAAAACTGTTTCAACCAAAAGAGTTGCTAAATTCATTAGGTATAACTCTCACTCAAGAAGACCTGACAGATATTTTACTAAGTGGTGGTGGGATAGATTCAATATTTGAAAAGATAAGAAATGACGATGGCTTTGTAAGAAAATATAGACTGGAAGCTCTTAGGGAGACACTTATCTTAAGCTACCCAAGTTATATCTTAGCTTTAGCAATGGGAGCAGGTAAGACTATTTTGATTGGCACGATTATCGCTACTGAATTTGCAATGGCTCTTGAATATCTAGAGGTTAACTTTCTTAAAAATGCCTTGGTATTCGCACCAGGTAAGACCATCTTAGGCGCATTAAAAGAGTTATCGGATGTTCCCTATGAAAATATATTACCTAAAAGGCTTTATAAACAATTCATAACGACTGTAAAATTTACCTATACTCACGATGGCGAAAAAGACATTCCGATAATCAAAGGCTCAAGTTTTAATATCGTGGTAACCAATACAGAAAAGATTAGAATACAAAAACACTCAATAACCAAATCTTTAATCAAAAATTTATTTGTTGACCCATCCCGGGAAGATGAGGTAAGGGAGGCGATAGCCAATCAGAGACTGCAAACAATTGCCTCGCTCCCAAATCTTGCTATCTTTTCTGATGAAGCACACCATACCTATGGACTGGCACTCGGTGAAGAATTGAAGAGAGTGAGACAAACAGTTAATTATTTGTCAGAAAAGACAAATGTTTTAGTTGTGGTAAACACCACTGGAACCCCATATTATAAAAGGCAGATCCTTAAAGATGTTATTTATTGGTATGGTCTGTCACAAGGAATAAAAGATGGGATCTTAAAAGAAGTCCGGGGCAATATTGTATCTTATCCAGAAGTAACCGATAAAGATTTCCTAAAAGATATTATTGCCGATTTCTTCAAGAATTATAAAGATGTAAAAATCTATGATGGCAGTTCTTCTAAACTGGCAATATATTTCCCAAAAATAGAAGATTTAAAGAACGCCAAACCAGTTGTTGAGAAAAGCCTAATAGAACTCGGTCTAGACCCTTCTGTTATTTTAGAAGTACATAATGAGTCAAAACAAGAAGTTAAGGATTTATTTGATAACCGAATAAATGACCCACACCTACCTTATCGTATGTTTCTTCTTGTTAACAAAGGAACTGAGGGATGGAACTGTTTATCCCTCTTTTCTACTGCCTTGGCACGAAGACTAACCGCAAGTAACAACTTTTGCCTCCAGGCTGCTTCCCGCTGCCTCAGGCAAACCCCCAGCAATATACATAAGGCAAAAATCTATCTTTCCAAAGATAATGTTGGCATTTTAGACGCCCAACTCAAAGAAACTTATGGTGAAACTCTTGAAGATTTAAATAGAACTCCACAAGATATGAGAAAAGATAGACTAATTTTAAGAAAGGTAGAAATACCACCTGTTTCACTCAAAAAGAAGATTCAAAAAGTTCTCCCCAGAGAGTTGCTGTTAGATATTAGTCAAATAGAGTTTAAGAGGATTGAAGGAGAAAAAGAGAAGTTTAGAAAGACCATCCATAGCCTTGATGAAATTCCTCAAAGGAAGGGAGTCTTAATTTTTGTAAGAGAAGAGGAGATAGAAATTATTGAAGATTTCGTGGATACCTATACCTTTGCTGTGGAACTATCAAGTCTTTACGGCCTACCCCTTATGTTAGTGTATGACAAATTAGAAGAGTTGTATCCCGAAGGTGAAATCCCTGAAAGCGAGGCGATTGAAGTTAAAGGGCAAATAGAAGGGAAGGTAAGAAACTACGAGGTAAAAGAGGAAGAAGTAGAAGTTGCCCTTGCTCTTATAAGACCTGAAGGCTTCAATAAGGAAGACAGGGATGGTAAGGCTATATATGTAACCGAGATAGTCTATCATAAAGATAAGGAGAAATACCTATTAAAGTGGGAGGAGTTTAAGACTAAATTTAAGAGAGACTTCGGCTTCCACTATAATCCCTATAAATTTGATTCTTCTCCTGAGAAGGAATTTTTTACTTGGCTTCTTGGGATTTTGAATGAAGACCCAGCAGATATTGAAGACATCTATTATACCGGTGGCATGGATGACCTCAATAAGACGGAATTTCTCTTTGAATATAAAGGCAAAGATGGCAGGTATCATAACTATGCACCTGATTTTCTAATAAGAAGGAAAAATGGAAAGATAATAATCGTGGAGGTAAAAGCAGAACGCTTCAAAGAGGAAGAGAAGGAAAAGGAGATGAGAAGGATTGAAGGACTAAATCCTGATAGATTGAAGTATGAGATTGTAGAGACGAAAGGGGAGCAGCTAACTTTTGAGGGTTTAAGTAAAATTAGAGAAGCGATATATGAGTATGGAAAGAAAAGATGAAGATTCAAAAAATCACTCTTCATAACTTTAGATCCGTCAAAGAGCAAATGTTTAACTTAAGAGATTATTCCTTACTAATAGGAGCAAACAATTCAGGAAAAACAAATATAATCGATGCTTTGAGAATTTTCTACGAAAAAGAAAGATTCGACAAAGAAGACTTCCCTAAATTTGAAACTGATGGCCAGGAAAGCTGGATTGAAATAGAGTTCCATTTCACCGATGACGATGAATTTGCAAATTTGAAAGACGGCTATAAACAACCTAATAATACGCTGAAAGTAAGAAAGTATTTGAAGTCTTCAGAACCAAACAGAGTAAAGTCTAATCAAAGTAACATTTATGGATATGAAGGAGGCAATCTTTCAAACGATCTTTTCTATGGTGCTAAAAACATTTCAGAGGCAAAGTTAGGGGATGTGGTTTATATTCCGGAAGTTGCTAAGGTAGATGAATATACTAAATTGAGCGGCCCCTCTGCTTTTAGAGATTCCCTAAATTTTGTGGTAAGCAAAGTTGTAAAGAACAGCCCATCTTTTGAATCCTTGAGTAAATCATTCATAAATTTTAATGAGAAATTTAAAACCGAGGCCTCTAAAGATGGTACTTCAATACAAAATTTCATTGACGATGTTAATAGAGAGATTAAGGACTGGGATATATCTTTTGGGGTAGAAATTAATCAGATTAAACCGGAAGAAATAATAAAGAATTTAGTAAGTCATTATTTGGAAGATGAAAATTTAAAAGATCAAAAATTAGATGTAAGTTCTTTTGGTCAAGGGCTGCAAAGACACTTAATCTATACTCTGATAAAGTTATCTACTAAGTATAAAAATATTCCAATAAAAAAAGAAAGGAAGGAATTCGCTCCCGAGTTTACCCTAATTCTTTTTGAGGAACCTGAGGCATTTCTACATCCTGCCCAACAAGAGATTTTAAATTTGAGCCTGAGGAAACTTTCATCGGAAAATACTCAACAAGTTTTAATTTCCACACACTCTCCACTTTTTGTGAGTAAAAATATAGAAGATGTCCCATCTATTTTGAAGCTTACAAAAGATAAGGCTGAAACAATAATCCATCAAATAGACGAGGGCAGTTTACAAGAGGTTTTAAAAGAGAATAAGGAGTTAAAAGAGATTTTGGGAGGGGAAATAACCAATAAAGATTTGGAGGAAGAATCTATTCGCTACTCATTATGGTTAGACTCTGAAAGATGTTCAGCTTTTTTTGCTGGTACTGTTCTTATATGTGAAGGAGCTACTGAAAAAACTTTGATAGACCATTTGTTAAAAAATGATAGGATAAATCTTGAGAATAAACAAGTGTATATTTTAGATGCAATGGGAAAATATAATATCCATAGATATATGAATTTATTTTTCAAACTTGGCATCAAGCATTCAATTTTGTTTGATGGCGGTAACAACAAAGACAGGAATAAAAAGATAAATGAGTTTATAGAAAGCAATAAAAATAAATATACTTTAAAGTTACACTCATTTGTGGGTGAATTAGAGGACTTTTTAGAAATTGATAAGGTAAATGATAAATACAAAAAACCTTTAAATGTAATGTGGCATTACGAGAAGAACAAAATAAAACAAGAAAAAATTGATGGATTGATAAAGATAATTGAAGACTTAATGGAATAGGAAAAGGTTGAATTATGAAAGAAGAAAACAAAATCAAAATTACAGCTGCCAAAGGGCGACCAATGCTTTACTGGGTAGGTAAAAAAACCTTAGATTATGTAAAAGGCTTTCCTACTCAGTTAATAGAAGTCTTCGACCCGTTAAATAATGGGCAGAGAATTGAAACACCAACTTACGAGGAACTAAGAGATAATTGGCAAAATCTTTTGTTCCACGGCGATAACAAAGATGTCTTATCAACGCTTCTGGAATCAGGCTTTAGAGGGAAGATTGATTTAATCTATATTGACCCACCATTCAAAAGTGGTGCTGATTATGTGAGGAAAGTCGAATTGAGGGGCTTAAAGAATTTGGGGCAGATACAAGACGATGAAGCATCATTACTACAACAGACAATGTATTTTGATATTTGGAATAATGACAGCTATTTGCAGTTTATGTATGAGAGATTGATGCTTTTGAAGGAGTTGTTGGCAGATACAGGCTCTATCTATGTGCATTTGGACTGGCATGTAGGGCATTATATAAAGTTGTTGATGGATGAAGTGTTTGGGCAGGAGAATTTTAGGAATGAAATAGTATGGAAATATTTTGGGCCTACCAGCACTGAAAAAAACTTCCCCCGAAAGCACGACTATATACTATTTTACACAAAATCAACTAATTATTACTTTGATGAAGCTGCAACTCTAATAGGATATGATGAAAAAGCAATAAGAAGGTATGACAAAATTGATGAGCATGGGAAAAGATACAAAATCTACTATGATAAAAATGGAAAGGTAAGAACAGCCTATATGAAAGAAGGCAAACCCACCGAAGTCTTTGAAATTCCTTTTGTTCAGGGAATAGCATCAGAAAGATTGGGATTCGCTACTCAAAAACCAGAAGAGTTAATTGAAAGATTTATTATTGCTTCAACAACACCTAATGATTTAGTCCTTGACTGTTTCATCGGCTCAGGCACAACAGCAAGAGTGGCACAAAAATTGGGCAGGCGGTGGATTGGATGCGATATAAATAAAGGGGCAATCCATTTAACAAGTAGAGAGTTACAAAAAATAATTCTTGAACAGGTCAAGAAAGGAGAGACAAAATATCCTACATTTGCTATTTACAAGGTCAATGATTATGATCTTAAACTTCTCCGAACAGAAGCCATAGAACTTGCAGTTCAGCATATTGGAATTCAAAGGATAAGAACTGATACATTTTTTGATGGATACCTAGGAAAAAACTTAGTTAAAATTATTGACTTCAATCATCCATTAACACTTTTAGATTTACAACTACTTCAAGACGAATTGAAGAAAAGACCAGATGAAGATAGAAATATTACCGTTGTCTGTCTTGGCAAAGAATTAGCCGTTGACCCCTGGATTGATGAATGGAATAAGAAACATCCTGTAAATAAGATTAAAGTAATTGAGTTAAAGACAGATAAAAAATACGGTAACTTCTTAATCCACAAACCAGCGGAGGCAAAGATTAAAGTTGAAAGAATAAATGAGAGCAAAGCATTGATAGAGATACAAGATTTTATCTCACCTCCCATAATTCAGCGTCTTAACATTGACAATAAACTCTTTAAAGTAAAAATCCCTGATTTTAGATGCATGATTGATACTGTTTTAATTGATAACAATTATGATGGCAAAACCTTCCATATTGTTTGTTCAGATGTTCCAGAAAGGAAAGATGATTTAATCAAGGGCAAGTATGAAATCGAAGTTCCAAAATCAAAAACAAAAGTCGCAGTAAAAATCATTGATATGGTTGGAGAAGAGGTTATAAATGTTTTCGAGGTATAGTAAAGATGAAATCGCCGCTTCGTATA
>JAUWHW010000074.1 GCA_030605665.1 Dehalococcoidia bacterium
CTGGCTGATGCAATCCCATATGAAGAGATAAGGAAGAAGTCAGGGGATGAGTTGTTTGCCTTTCTTCTCAAAGATTCAAAAGTACCAGATGCGGTGATAGAGGGTGTAGGAAAGTTTATTGACTTTAGAAAATATCTGGGAATAGCTGCTGAGAGAGGAGCTAAAGAAGCACTCAGTCGTGTAGAAGAAATATTAGGGGAAACACTTGAGACAATTCAATAAAGTCTCCGCCGCCACAAATCGCCCTCGGCACTAATTCTTTAATGCGCTGATAGAAAGCTCCAGCTAGTTTTCAAAATGACCGACAACACCCTCGCCAGGCAAACGCAGGTGAGGATTGGGGAATCGGAGGTTTCTGTGCCAAGAGTTCAATCGTGTTGCCAAAACCTTAGTCGAGGGCAGATACTGCTTTGCTCCTAATGACCTGGCGACTAAGGGGATTATTGCCAGGGCTGGAGAGTTTGCTGGACAAGAAATTGAGCCAAAGAGCAATACAACCGGTTGGGAATTCGAACCGCCCGTAGGTTGCTGGTTCAAATCCAACCCCCGGTGCCAAAAAAAATGTAAGGAGGCAGGCCAATTTGGCCTGCCTCTCTTATTTGGCATCGGGATTGAGCCATGTCGTTATCCTTCGGCCAATATAATTCACTGCTCTGGATGGCCTATATTATGCCGCATATTGCTGCCGGGCTGCCATGGCATGAGTTATTCGGTCAATGATGATTGCCAGCAATACGATGCAGAGTCCAGCCTCAAAGCCGCGTCCCACCTCAATACGATTGATGGCTAGCAATACCTCTAACCCCAAACCCCTTGCGCCGATCATTGAGGCGATAACTACCATTGCCAGGGCCATCATCGTTGTCTGGTTAATACCTACCATTATCGATGGAATGGCTAGAGGCAACTGGACTTCGAATAGTATTTGTCGCGAGCTCGAGCCAAAGGCTTGAGCTGCTTCGACCACGCTCTGCGACACCTGTCTTATACCTAGATTGGTGAGCCGGATGACTGGCGGCATGGCATAGATAATGGTAGCAAATACTGCCGGAACCTTGCCCAAGCCGAAGAACATCAGGGCTGGAATCAGGTAAACGAAGCTGGGCATAGTCTGCATGGCATCCAGCAAAGGCTTAAGCAGGGACTCAACAAGATTGCTCCGAGCCATAAGTATGCCTGTGGGAATGCCCAGGACTAGCGAGATAACAACAGAGGCAGTGATAATGGCAACGGTCATCATAGCCAGGTCCCAGTAGCCAAAGCTACCGATAAGAACCAGCAGTGCTGCCATAACTAATCCTGCCCACCACAGGCGCATGACCCGCCAGGCAACAACCCCTACCAGCACAATGATCACTATCCATGGCAGCCAGAGTAAAAATCGCTCAATATAGAGCAGTATAAACAGAATAGCATGGCCAATAGCGTCGAATATGCCACCCAAGTTTGCTAAGAGCCAGCCCATAGCGGCGTCAACCCAGCCAGCCAACGGAACCTGGAGAAACTCAGGGAACTCGAGCATCAGTCTCTACCTCCTTCTCCTGAATCATGCTGACCAAAATGCTGCTGGTGTGTACCTCTCCCGTAAACTTCCCCCTCTCATCGAGAACGGGAATAGGATATCTTGTAGAGACAGCCAGGGGAAACAAATCCTCCACCAGGGTATCAGCGGTGCAGGTGGGCAGGTCGGGCTCTAATACCTCCCTGATGGAATTACCTTTACCCCGGATTACCTCTACCAGTCGCTCCATAGTCACCAATCCCAACAGCTTGCCAGTGCGGGTTACCACGAAAGCATCATCCATGTTGCTGGTCCTGAGGGTGGCAAGGGCCGCTTTGGGCCCTTGCCATTCATAGAGGAGAATATTAGGTTGTTCCATAATACTGGCGGCTGTCAGCACCTTGGCTGGTGAGGCATCCATTACGAATTCCCGCACATAGGAGTCGCTGGGAGTAGTTATCACTTCCTCTGGGGTGCCAATCTGGATAATCTCGCCATCCCTCATGATGGCGATGCGGTTTCCCAGTTTCAGAGCTTCATGGAGGTCATGTGTCACGAACAGAATTGTTTTCTGAACCTCCGCTTGCAAATCCAGAAGTTCGTCCTGCATCTGCCGACGGATCAAAGGGTCCAGTCCGCTGAAAGGCTCATCCATAAGCAGTATCTGGGGGTCAGTGGCTAGGGCTCTGGCTAACCCCACTCGCTGCTGCATGCCACCACTGAGTGCACTGGGCGGGTAGTTTTCCCAACCCTGAAGTCCCACCCTTGCAATCACTTTCTGTGCCTGGGCATAGCGTTCCTCCTTGGCTACTCCCCTGACTTTCAGTCCATATGCCACATTGTCAATTACACTGCGATGAGGGAACAAACCAAAGTGTTGAAACACCATACTTGTGGTGTGGCGGCGCAAATCAATCAGTTGGGACTCATCATAGCTGCAGACGTCATTCCCATTAATCAGAATCTTGCCTCTCGTAGGTTCAATGAGACGGAGAATACAGCGAATTAGCGTGGACTTCCCGCTACCGGATAGCCCCATAATGACAAACAGTTCACCTTGATTCACATTGAAGGAGATATCCCGTGCCGCTATCACATGGCCAGTTTTCTCAAGTATATCTGCCTTGGTTGCAGAACGCATTTCTGAATGGAGAAGTTGCTCGGCGTTATGACCGAAAATCTTCCACAGTTCATTTACCTCAATGCAAGCTTCCCCATTCGGCCAGGATGCATTGTTTTTCAAAGCCGTGTCCCCCTACTTCAGTTTTTAATCACGATGTCTAGGGTAAAGCTGCTTTAACCTTGTCAGCCACATCTGACGGGACCCATTTGGTCCATAGTGACTCGTATTCCTGCAGAAACCAAATGGCAGCCTCATCTGTACTTGCCTCATTTGCCTGCATATAGGCTAGTACCTTATTGTTCTGGGCAGCAGTGGTTTCGTAGTTGCGGAGAAATTCAACTATATCAGGGGCGCTGTCCAGAAGACTGGCATTGACTATAATATTAACTTGAGTGGGGCAAAAGGCGCAGCCATAGGTTTCGGCATCGTATTCTGCCTGATCAAAAGGTGGCTCCTCTAGGGGAGTCATGTCGAGCTTACCTAGAACCCAGGTTGGTGACCAGTAGTAGCCAAGCCACGGTTCGCCTTTTTCGCAGGCAGCAACCATGGAACCAGACAGGGCTGCATCGGAGCCGGCGAGAAAGTCGGTATAGTACTCATCCAACCCGTAAGTCTTAAGCTTCTGGCTATTAATCGCCGTGCAGAGCCATCCAGGGATGGAGTTGATAAAGCGCCCCTTGGTTGGGTCCTCTGGGTCTTTAAATAGTTCCCAGTATTCCGGCAAATCAAAAACAGATTTCAAATCAGGAGCCATAGGCTCTATACCCCGCTCTGCATCACCTTTAATAACGAAGGTCGGCACCAGCCAGCCCTGCCAGCTATCGGGGAAGTTACTGCCCAGGTCAACACAATCACCGGAGCCGATGGCTTCATCATAGACCTTCTGGATATTTTCCGTCCAGCTTTCCATATTTATATTAATATCCCCACTCCTTAAACCTACCCATCCGGCAGCTGTCTCACTAGCGATGAAATCCGTCTCATAGTCATAGCCATGCTCGGCAATGAAAGCGGCGATACGGTTATGTACCTGGGCACTATCCCAGCTAAGGTCATGGAAGATGAGGGTTGGCTTTTCTGCTGCCTTAGGCGCGCAACCAGTAAATGGTATCAGGATAAGTAATAGTCCAAGAGTAACCATAAAAATCTTGATGCCTAGTTTCTGCTTTATATACATTGATATTACCTCCTTATCTGAGAAAAATTTCTTACCGGCATAACAAATTTCTGTCTGACATACTCAGCAGAATATGACTGGGGGCTTTAATCAGTGGAGTAAATAACCTTTACAAATACAGGCTGGGATAAAAATTGCGTGTGAGTCTTGGTGCGTCAAGGAGAGATCAAGAAGTGCTTTGTAGCGAAAAGATATATCTGTATCTGCCAAGTATGTCGCTTCCTCATATTTCTATCATCCTCCTTTCACTTTACTTGACTGTGCCACAGCTATGACTAAGATTGTTTTTAATATTACAATCCTTCAACTTTGTAGCACACTGCCTCCATTTCGCCCAAATCCTGCCATAATCTATTGTAATTAACTCGCCTCTCGGAGAAGCTACACCAGGGGAATAAAGTAGCTCACTATGTCCAGTTCCTCATGTTGCAACTTGCATCTCGCTACTCGGAGTAGCTCCTCCCAAACCGCCCTGCAGTATCAAGCTTTTGACCTCTACAAAAGCGTTCGCTTTGTTATACGCTATCAAGAAATGAGAGGCATGTCAAGATTTTGTACTTGTCTTGGTGATGTTCTATGATTTTGTCACCCTGTAACTGTTCAGGGAAAATGTCACCCTATGAAAGAGATGGCGAGATTGAGCCGGAAGGAACAGAAGAAGTTGATTGTACTAAATCATCTAGGCAAGCTAGCTGTGGTGAACTTTCTGGAAAAAGAGGAGCGTCTGAGGAAAAAGATAGGCTATTTCTCCGTCGCCAAATTTTTTATGGAGCTTCCCCTTGAATACTCTGAGCCTCCTAGTAAATTCCTCCGGTGAGAAAAGCTGATAGGAAGACCACGGTTTTAGAGCTGTCCTTTCTACCAGTGCCTCGATGGAAGGGAATCTGAATGTGGGAGCAAACTCAACAGCAGCCACTACCGCAAAACCGTCATTCTCAAAGAGGTATCTAATCTCTTCGATTGAGGGAATTCTAGACGTATCTCTTTTAGCCAGTCCTGGGAATAAAGCTATGTCAAGCTGGCTTTTCAATTGCAAATGAGAGGAGGTTACTACAAGCACGCGAGCCTCCGCTTTAGTAACTCTATAAACTTCGGCTATCACCATGGGCAGATTCTCGAAGTAGTGCAATACTTGAGACATCAACACAAAGTTGAAAGCATGGTCTACAAAAGGAAGGTAATGGGCATCCCCTTTAGCTACAGAACAATTAGTTAGAGCTTGCTGATGCATTTTGCCTTTTGCACTAGCTAACATAGCAGCAGTGATATCCACACCATAAAACCTTGTCTTGGGTAAACGTTGGGCAAGGGGAGCTAAATAATATCCCGGTCCGCAGCCTATCTCTAGAGCATCTCCTTCCACTTTCCCATAGTGCAGCATGTAACCTAGCAGCTTCTCGAAATCTTGGGACTCCATGCGCCTCTTGGCATCGTAGTCTAAAGCAAGTTCACTTAGGTCGACAGATTGCAGATTACTCATATCTTTTTTCCACCAAGAAAGAATTAGGGATAGCGTGGTTTTTAGGATTATCCGGCCTTGTCTTTTTGCGTCTCTGTAGCCTTCGCCCTCTTGGATACACTATCCTTATATACCCTTGCCAGGCTCTTGCCATGCTGAGGTATCTTGGTTTTTCCCTTTATCCGCCGCCTTTGCCTTCGTTCCTGCTTGGTTTCTTCCACGGGTCACCACTTAAGCTCGTAAGAGCCGAGGATAAAAGCTAAGTTTGCTTGAAGGGTTGAGATTGTTTCTTGAGGAAGAAGGTTTTCGTCCAGGTCGAGGAGCATTTTTGTTTCACCTCCAGGCGAGCCTATGATGTGGGCACTGCCGCATTCTTTCTGTTTGGTCTGGGTCTTGAATACCAAAGTGACGCGGGATTGTGTTGCGCCGCTGGGAAGAGGATACGTTTGCAGCTTGGCTTCGCTGGCTATAATTCCTTGTTTTTGCACCAAGTCTCGTATTTCATCATGAAGCATCTCAGGGTTTATGCCCATATAAGTTTTCCTAATTTGCATAGTCATTCTGTCCTCCTATGGCATATTATACCACTTTAGATAGCAATTCTGCCTATTAGCTAGTAGCAAGGTAATCCCATGCCCAAAGTTTTTTCCTTCACGGAGTTTACCCTGAGCGAGATTCTTCAGTCGCTTCGCTCCCTCAGAATGACGAGGGGCGAAGGGTTCAGGGCTTTGGCTGACAGTGCTCCTCACAAGGGCTGATAAGTGGTATAATCTGTGACCGAGATGAAGAAGGAGTTAATGCAAATCTTAGCCTGCCCAGTATGCAAAGGGGAATTGCAGCTCAAGATAGATAAAGAAGAAGGGAAGGAAGTTATTGCTGGGTCTTTGTATTGCCCCAAGTGCCAGTATTCCTATCCCATTGTGGACGCAATTCCCAATTTGTTGCCACCAAGCAAGCAGCAAACTTAACTCAGGGACTATAAGCCGCCCCGCTAGTGGGAGATTCCCAAACCTCGACACATGCTAATTTAACAGGCGTCTCTGAAAAGTGAGGCTGGAGTTCGCTGTATATAGTGGCAGCAATGTTCTCACAGGAGGGTTCAATCTTATCGAACGGTGGCACATCGTTGAGGTAAGCGTGGTCAAATTGAGCTAGGGTTTCCCTTAAGTAGCGCTTTATTTGGGCAAAATCGTAAGCCAAGCCATTTTCATCAAGTTTTGTGGACTGTAGGCGAGCT
>JAUWHW010000070.1 GCA_030605665.1 Dehalococcoidia bacterium
CTGCAACTGGGCATACAGCTTGATGCGGCGCGGCAGCGACTCAACGCAGCGGCGCATGAGCAGGTGAGGCTGGTTCGGGAAGGCTGGGAGATTATGCGTTCTGAGATGGTGGCTGAGAAAAAACTATCTGGCATGCTCATACGGGGAAGGATTGACCGCATTGATCGCCACCGCGATAGCGGCCTGATACGGGTTTTAGATTACAAGACTTCCGACAATGCGGAAAGTCCTGAGAAAGCTCATATCGGCTCCTTATCACGGAATATATGGGAATATGCCAGGGTCGGTGTCAACAGCGCAGGGAAGGGCTGGATTGATTTGCAACTGCCGCTTTACCGTCTGCTGCTTTGTGAGAAAGAGGAATTTCAAGGGCGGATGGAATTGGGATATTTCAATTTGCCCAAGGCTGTAAACGAGACGGGCGTGGCGATATGGGAAGGTTTGTCCGATGCCCTGCTGGAATCTGCTGGGGTTTGTGCTGAGGGCGTCATCGAGAATATCCAGAGGCGCAGGTTCTGGCCACCGTCGGCAAAGGTGCGGTATGACGATTTTGAGGGGCTGTTCCATGCCGATATTGCCGACTGTATAAACATAGAAACTTTCGAGGCTTTTATGGAGGGAGGCTAATGTTTACCTATTTTGTCATTGCGAGGAGCAGTCCCCCAGTAAGTAAGGGGTGGGAACATGAGGGATGCCTTTTCTGCAACGAAGCAATCTCGTAGGGTCGGGGCTTGTCCCCGACCGAGGTGGGGACTAGGCGGGGATAAACCCCTCCACTACAAAGTGAGATTGCTACGCCTTCGGCTCGCAATGACAGAGAGGGGAGAAGGCTGGAAATAAACGGGAAAAACTTATAAGGGTAAGGGGAGAAACACGATGGCCATAGAGAGAATCAGCCATAAAGCCATAGCGGCGTCCGCTGGATCGGGCAAGACCTTTCAGCTCGCCCATCGCTATATACAACTCCTGGCAAATGTGGTGAAACCGGACCAGATAGTGGCGCTGACATTTTCGCGAAAGGCAGCGGGAGAGATATTCGATTCAATCGTCAGATACCTGTGCCAGGCCGCCAGTTCGCCCGAGCAAGCGGGGGAAACCGCAGAGCGGATTAGCAAGAGGGACTTCGTCCAGGGGGATTTCTTAAAGTTGCTTCGCAACTTGATGGACAGCCTGCACCGTCTGCACGTGGGCACGCTGGACAGCTTCACAGTGGGCATCATCCGAACTTTTCCCATGGAGCTGGGAATCCCCACGAATTTTCAGATGCTGGACAACGAGGGTGCGGAGGCAAGGAACGCCCGGCAGGAGGTGCTTGATAGAATCTTTGCCGTTCGCCAGGCGGATGATGGGACACAGCGAGAGTTCCTGGAAGCCTTCAAGCAGGCTACCTTCGGCCAGGAGGAGAAGAGCCTGGAGCGCAGCCTGGATACCTTCATTGGTGATTATCGGAAGCATTATCAAATATTGCCCGCAGCGGATTTCTGGGGGAAGGAGAGCATAATCTGGCCTGAGGGGTCACTATGGCTTAAGCCAATTGCTGATGTTGCATCCGCCGCTGCCGCACTCCGAAGCTCACTTGGGATGAGCAACCTCCCAAAAAGGTTGTCGAATGGTCTGGCGAGGTTTGCCGATTTTGCCAGCAGCTACAGCGAATCGGCTATGTGGGATGACAACTTGAGCAAAGGAGTTGTCTTTCAAGCGCTTTTGGAGAGTGGAGAAAGGCTGAGGCAGGGTGAAATCGTGTTGCAATATGGCAAGAGCGAATCCACTCTCAGTGCTGAGCAAGGTGAGTCGATTTTCACGCTCCTGAGCCATGTGGTTAGCATAGAACTGCGCAATGCGCTGAAGAAGACACGCGGTATTTACCAGGTTCTGGAGCAATATGAGCAGTTCTACGATTATATCGTCAGACGACAAGGCAGGCTCACCTTCACCGACGCCCAGTACCTGCTGACGGCAGCCAATAGCTATAGCGGTGGCTCCCTGCTTAGCCGTATGCCCGATGAAGATACACGATTGTATATAGATTACCGCCTCGACTGCAAGCTCGACCACTGGCTGCTGGACGAGTTTCAGGACACCAGTGATTTGCAATGGGAGGTGCTGCGCAACCTCGTCGATGAGATATTGCAGGATACCAGCGGACGGCGCAGCTTTTTCTACGTTGGCGACGTCAAGCAGGCTATCTATGGCTGGCGCGGCGGTAATTCCAGGCTATTCGGCAGCATACTGGAGCAATATGGGTCACGTATCCAGCAGAGCCAGTTCAGCACCACTTTCCGCTCCTGCAAGCCCGTCGTTGACACGGTCAACCGCGTGTTCAGCAATCTGCCAGAGGACGAGCTGCCGATAGGAGCCGCAGCAGAATGGGAAAAGGCCTGGCAGGTTCATCAGTGCCAGAAAGGCGTTGTTCCCAAACATGGCTATGTCAGCCTGCTGGAGCCGCCATGCGAAAATGGCGGAGTCAAGCCTGAGGATGATGGCAGGTATAACGTCGTAGCTCATCTTCTTCGGGAAATTGACCCGCTGAGCCGGGGTCTATCGGTAGCAATTCTGGTGCGTACCAATAAGTGTGGCAAGGAAATCGTCGACTTTCTCCGCCGCTCATGCCAGGATATGAACATTATCCATGAAGGTAGGGCTGCTATAAAAGATAACCCCGTCGTTTCCCTGCTCCTGTCCCTGGTGAAATTCTCCGCACATCCGGGAGACACCTTGGCTTGGAGACACCTGGAGATGAGTCCGCTCAGAGATTATTTTGACAGGAAGCAGCTTAACCGCAACAACCTGCCGCTGGCTTTGCTGTGGGGGATACAGAATTATGGCTTTCGGGCGCTCATTCGCAACTGGGGAGCGAGGTTAGACGAGGCGCATCCGCTGGATGCTTTTGGCAGAAAGAGATTGAAAGACCTTATCAACGCTGCTGGAGAGTTCGATGAAAGTGGCAGTCGTAATTGCAATGATTTCCTTCATTTTATAGACAGCTACGAATTGCATGAGCTGGCTTCCGAGGATGCCATACGCGTTATGACCATACACCAGTCCAAGGGTCTGGGATTCGATATAGTCATCCTGCCCGATTTGCAGAATGGCACCATGACGGGAGGAGGGCAGATAGATTTTGTGACAGCGCGTGACCCCTTGACCAGCCATCCTCTGTGGGCGTTGAAAATGCCGCGCAGGCTCATAGCCCAGAGCGACCCTGTGCTGGCAGAGCAAGTTAAGGTGAGCAATGAGACCGCGTGTTTCGACGCATTGTGCCTGCTGTATGTGGCATTGACCCGTGCCAGGCAGGGCCTCTATATAGTGACCAGTTTTCCTGGTAAGAGCGCTACTGTCATGAGACCTGCCAGCCTGTTGAAACTGCAACTGGCAGGCGAGGCGAAGCCAGTTGATGGAAAACGAATTGAGATTGACGGCTGCGAGTTTACCTGCCTCTATGAAGAAGGAGAGCGTGACTGGTATACCGGAGTTCCCCGAAGGAAAAAGGTTGCTGAATTATACGAATTGCATGAACTGTCAGGGGACTTTGGTGGGCAGCCTTCGTACAAGCGGCGACTTGCTCGCATATCGCCTTCGACGTGGATGGAGAGGGAACGTAAGGCTGATTTGCTGTTTGCCGCTGCCGCACGTGACAGTCTGGAGTTCGGCACAGCGATACATGAGCTGTTTGAGAAAGTTTCCTGGATTGGCGAAGTGGATGTTGAGACATTGATTTGGGAATGGCAGGAGGCAGCTTCATTCACAGAGGGTGTGAAACGGAAGGTAATCGAGCAAATCCGTCAGGCGCTCACGTCCGTAGAGGTACAAAAGGCGTTGTCGCGGCCCGAGGGCAATGCAGACCTGTGGCGTGAGAAACACTTCGAGATTGTCCTGGGGGATGAGTGGGTGACGGGTGTCTTCGATCGCGTTACTATCATGCGTGATTCGGAGAGCAGACCGCAGAAAGCCACAGTCCTGGATTTTAAGAGCGATGAGATTGCAGATGACGCCGACCTGGCTGATATTGCGGAACGATATCGCTCACAACTGTCGCTTTACGGGAGGGCACTGTCACGGATGCTCCAGCTTAATCCTTCGGAAATCACCCTTCGGCTTCTATTTACTCACGTGGGCAAAGTGTGTGATCTGAAGTGAGCAGCATGGAATATCAGGATTACTCTCATCCCTTGAACTCACCAGGTTCACCCTCGCATAGAGATTAAACTTCCCTGTAATTATCTAGAAAAAAATCCTTGACATTTGGGGAAAATCAACCTAGCTTCCTGGAATTTTTCCCTAACGAAGAACGTTGTAATCGCTCCACAAGAGCCCGCACTGTTTGTTGAAAGTTTGAAGCAAGCCTTAAAATAAAGAGTGCTCCTTCTGTTAGCTACGAGCCGAAGCCGAAGCAATCTCCGTTCCCTTGATGGCAGAAGATTGTAGTTGCTTGATTTATCAGGCTTATGGGAGAGGCATAAGGCGACTCCTCGAGTTTCCTCTCCCTTGACGGGAGAGGATTAAGGTGAGGGTGAAAAATAGTCAGGCGTCTGCCACTATCATTGTGAGGCCCGTCCCGAGCCGGAGTCGCGAGCCGAAGGCATGGCAATCAGCGAGGGAACTCGACGAAACAATCCCAAAACTGGATCCCACTCAATAAATGAAAACTGGCTTCACTCCAATTGTGATATATTAAAGATACAACATAAGACACAGCAGGCTGGATCAAGTAAGCAAGGAGTTCGTATATTTCAGCGTCAGGTGATCTCTTTTTGAGCAGTTTGAAAGAGGGGTGATGGAGATGAGACGCCGCCAGATGTAGGACAAAGACCAGTTCTTCTGTCCTTTGGCACGAAAATTCATTATGAAGGAATGAAACTCTGTGACTATACCATAGAAACAGGTTGATAAGTAGCACATACGGGATATACAACATATTTAGGATAGCTAGTACATCAGGAAAACAAGAAAGGAGGTGTAAAATGGAACAAAGGAATGAATGGAGGCGACAGCTAACCGTGCTCATAATGTCCTTCTTAGCTGGCTATTTGGGTGTAGACCGCTTTTACAAAGGGCAAGTGGGATGGGGTGTTGTAAAACTGATAACACTTGGTGGTGCTGGGGTTTGGTATCTGGTCGATTTAGCTATTGCTGCTTATGACTTTGGGAAAACTGACCGGCAAATGAGGGAATCATCGGCAAGTGGGAACTAGCCCATTGGCATTTTATACCTTGCTATACCCAAATTTACTCGCTCCCATGGGATGATCGCGTAAAACTTAATATAAGGAGGTGCAGGCATGGCGGCAAGAGTTATCGTTGTTTATGAGTCAAAGTATGGTAACACTAAGCTCGTAGCGGAAACAGTCGCAGAAGGTATGAGAGAGGTTGAGGGAACGGAAACAGTCGTCAGCGAAGTCAAAGAGGTTGACCTTAGCAAAATCTCTGATTATGACGCTATTCTGGTAGGTTCTCCGAATCATATAGGTGGGCCAACCAGAGGTGTCAAGAAGTTCATAGACAGGCTCGGCGAGCTTCCCTTAGAGGGGAAACTGTTTGCTGTTTTTGACACATACATTGGAAAGGATTTCGAAAAAGCAGCGAAGAAAATGGAGAAGAGGATAAGCGAGAAGGTTGCCGGAGCGAAACTGGCGGCCCCGGGCTTATCAATAAGAGTCCAGGGGATGAAGGGGCCAATCTCAGAGGGAGAGTTTCCTAAATGCAAAGAGTTTGGGAAAAGAATAGCAACTCAAATAAAGGCTTGACCTATTTACACTCTCCCGGGAATTATCGTAGTTCCTCTGGCGTTCTTCATTGACGCTCTCACCATCCCCAGTAGCTTCTTGAATGAATAGGACGCCTGTCTACAGTGATTTGTTTGTATTTCGGGAACTCGACAGGCTTGTCAAGAACTGAAACCTGCCTAGCAAATAAATCTGGCTTCGCTCTAACGGTGATATAATAGATATATTAAACATACAGATGAGCCAAAGCAGGCTAGACCAAGCAGGCGCAGAGTTCACATATTCCAGTCTTATCGGAAATGCGTCTAAGGGAGAGGTGATAGCATAAAGATAAAAGTATACGTGGATACCTCGGTATTTGGAGGATGTTTTGATGCTGACTTCGTGGAGTGGTCTAACAAACTAATGGAAGAGTTCAAATCGGGTTTAAAAGTCATTGTAATTTCAGATTTGACACTAAAGGAACTGGAGGAGGCTCCACAAAATGTTAGGAGCTTAGTTGAGGGAATACCAGAGGAACATAAAGAAAAAGTCATTTTAAATGATGAGGCGAGGGAGTTAGCACGCCATTACATTGAGGATGGTGTTGTAAGCGAGGAATACCTAGTAGATGCGCAGCATATAGCTATTGCCACAGTTAATAAGGTTGATGTTTTACTGAGTTGGAATTTTAAACATATAGTAAACCTGACCAAGATCAGACTTTATAATTCCGTAAACCTTAAATATGGGTATCCACTATTAGAGATAAGGAGTCCAAGGGAGGTAGTTTATGAAAGATAAAAAATTTGATGCAGTGAAGATGATGAGAGAAATTCGGGATAAATTGAGTAAAAGATACGGTGAAGATCCGGAGGTTGAGAAAAGAGATTTGAAGGGCATAAGGAGAAAATACGGAATAAAGGAATAAAAATGCCAACTTGGACAACTTTCTTCTCGATGGCTGGATTCGAGAATTTGCAAATGACCTACAAATATACAGGGTAGATTATGACGGCATAAGAAACATGCCACGCCCGCCAATCTATATGCCTAGGGTCATCGTGAGCAAAGGCGAAGCAATCCCAAAACTGAACCTGCCCAACAAACATAAAGCTAGCTTCGCTCTAACAGTGGCATAATAGATATATTGAAGATATGGCACGAGACAAAGCAGGCTGGACCGAGCAAGTGCAACTTGATTGCTAGAAATAAATTGGGCATAATGCGAGTGTGACTGTAAAGAGTGTCGCTAGTATAAAGGAGGTGGCTCTATGGCACAAGCAATAGATGACTTCACCGAGAAAATCTATAAGAAGTTCTTAAAAAGGCTTCGAGGTGATGAGGAAATCCCTACTTCATTAGTTGATGAGATTGAGAAGCTAAAAGGCAATAACGAGCTAACATCCTCTGAAGCTATTTCCAGAGCCTATGAAAACTGGGAGGGAAGCCATGCCAAGGATTAAGAAGCTACATGTTTACGGATACAGAGGAATCACTAAAGAGGTAAATTTACCACTTGAAGGGAAGTCACTCATACTTTTCGGCGAAAGTGGAACTGGTAAAAGCTCATTTGTTGAAGCTATTGAAAAGCTATTGACAGGGAAAGTAGCAAGCCTTGATGGACACATGGGGCTATCATCAGATAAACATGGTCCGAGCATTAAGGTTCCTAGAACTGATTCCGAAATAGAGATCACTTTTGACGATGGCAGCATTTTTAGCCTTGATTCCTCTACAAATTCCTTCCCTGCCCACATTAATAATTATTTGGCTGCTGCTAGGCAGCCGCTCTTTGTGCTCCGCCGTGCTCAGATTCTCCAACTAATTGAAAAGGAACCCAGAGAAAGGGGGGACCTCCTAGAACCCTTCTTGCCAATATCAGAATGGAATGAAGTTGAAGATGCCTTTAAGCAATCCCATGATACAGCAGATCAAAGAGCAAGTGAGTCGAGGCGGGCTCTAAATAATGTGGTTAGTAAATTGTCTGAGTTCTTAGAGTCGCCTTTACCCTGGGGAGCTGTTACTGAGCAAGCACTGATTGAATCCATAAATAGGCGTCTCTCTAAGGATTCCTTCCCAATAATTAATAAGGCTCAAGAAATTCAGGAAGCACTTCAACAAGTTGAGCAAAACCTCTCCTCTCTTGGAGATATTCCAACTCATATTACCTTCCATAACATGGCAAGCCAATTGGAAACAATTACTCCAGACTTGCAAATTGACTGGCTATCAGCTCTCTTGAAGGAAATTCATGAGTTGCGGAGCCAGGAGCAAGCACAGGCACATCTCTTTTTTGAGGAAGTGCTACAGAAGGGGCTTGAATGGATTGAGCAAGCGGAGCTTGATTACTGCCCTCTTTGCGAAAAAACCTTCGATGACAAGGTAGCAACAGTTGAGAGTATAAAGCATCGTCTGAGTGAAATGGAAGAATTGATCACAGCTCGCCGTAATGTAGATGAGGCAAGACGAATCGCTATTTCGAATTTGACCACTATCAACGAAAAACTTTCGGCTATAGAAGATGGAGCTTCTACGGTGGAAAGAAAAGATGTTACTAATCTGGCTCTGGAATTCCGAGACTGGGTACAGAAAACTAGTGATATCTTGTCATCAAAAGTTAGTGATATTAAAATTCAGGAACTAGCAGAAGCAGTCGACTTTTGGACATCCCAGAATTTCCCAGCTCGCTTTTCCAAAATCCGAGAGGAGCTAAAAGAGATTCTATCCATAATCCCTACGCCAGATGCAATCCAGCCTCTTCTTGATCTTAAGGGTTTCTTGTCACAAGCACAACAACTTTGGCAGGAGCAAGAATCCTTAAGAGTAAAAAGTGAGCAGGCACAAAGAATAGCGAGAATAGCAGAGCGAGCCTTTAAATATGCTGAACAATCCAGAAAAGAAGAAATCCAAACGATTTTTGACCAAGTTGCTAAAGACATAGATAGGCTCTATGCAAAAGTTAATCAGGATGAAAACCGAGGAGGAATACAGCTTAAGGTTCGGGACGTGGCAACCTTTAGTGTGAACCTGAGACATAATTTTTATGATCGGAAGGGGGAAGACCCTCGCGCTTATTCCAATGAAGCCGATTTAGACATAAGCGGGTTGTGTATCTTTTTAGCCCTCTGCCGATGGTATAGAAATCAACATTCTGAGTTCAACTTGCTTATTCTTGACGATGTCCTTACCAGCATAGATGCTGAGCACAGAGTAAGATTTGCCGAGCTTTTAATGAAGGAATTCAAGAATTATCAAATCCTTCTGACAACTCATGATCGGATATGGTTTGAATATTTACGAGACATTCAGGCAAGATGTGGAGTGAGCCAGCAATTCATCAGCAAAATAATACATAAATGGAGTATTGACGAAGGTCCTGACTTGAGAGAGCCTCAAGAGGAGCGTGACCGATTGGAGCAGCTTATGGAGGCAGGTGAACCATCTCAAATAGCTAGTGAAGCTGGGCGGCTCTTGGAGCACATACTTCAGGAGATGCGGTATAACCTTCCCCTTGCAGTTCAAGCCAGACGAGGCGAAAGATACGAGATTGGAGACCTTTGGCCAGCTTTTTATCGCGGGATAAGGAAGGAATATACCGGTTTCTACAATGAGGCACAGAGTTGCCTCGAATCTCTTGACATTCGATGGCAACTGCGCAACTGGGTGGGTGCTCATTTTAATGATTGGGCGAAGGGGATTAATCCTAACGATGCAAAGGAGTTTGGCAGAGCTGTTGCAGATTTGTTTGATCTCTCTTTTTGCACGGAGTGCCGAAGATTCATACAGCCATCAATCACGCCTGAAGGGCAAACGGCTTGCCGTTGTGGTCATCTAATCTATCCTCCCTTTGGCAGGGAGGCAAGGCCCCCGAAAGACATGGAAGATGTCTTAAAAATCACATTAGGCGCTCTAAGCGATACTCGTCTGACTACTGGTCAATATCTCGAATGGAAAAGAGCTGAAATCGGAGCCGAAAACTGATGCCTAGGATTACGCTCGTGCTTGATGCCTCTGCTCTTATTGTATATTTGAGAAAGGAAGCAGGGCATGATCGCTTCGTGGAAGTTCTAAAGCGAGATGAAAGCTCCTTCGCCATACACATAATTAATCTTGGAGAGCTCTATTATGTATTTTGGAGGTCAGATGGAGCAAGTAAAGCTGAGGAGGCATGGTCAATGACTTGCGAAATGCCGATTCGGATTGTGGATTCTCTTAGTGAGTCCTTTGTTAAGCGTGTGGGACGCTGGAAGGCAACTCAAAGAATCTCTTATGCAGATGCATTTGCTTTGGCAACAGCAGAGGAACATGGTGTTCCGTTAGTGACAACCGACCATCAAGAGTTTGACCCCATCGACCGTATGGGACTCCTTAAATTTTACTGGCTGAGGTGAAAATCGCGTGGGTGAATTTACAACGTGCTCTGAGAAAGATACAAGCCAAGGATGGATAACTCAGGGGCATCTAGGAAGAAATAACCAGTTATGGAATACAGCCTTAACTTCATTGTAAATCTAACAGCATGGGTTTTGCAGCTTCATTTCATTCCTCCAAATACCTTGCTTCGCAAACGAAATTTAAGAGATTAAGATAAGAAATGAACGAAATACTTGGATACGGGGAAGATGCTTTTACCTTCTGGGCTTTGAAAAGGTGCCTACCCGAAATCCTAGAGGAATTAAATGACAAAACTAAGCCATCTGATTGTCTTATATTCTACCGCCCTAGCTTTGGCCGAAGCGGAGTTGCAGAATTCGGGGAATTCGATGCAATTTTGGCTTCTTCGCGAAACATTTATTTGATAGAGAGCAAGTGGGATGGATTGCTGATAAACAGAAGGGATGAGATTGCACTTACGCTTAATCAAGTACTACGGCATAAAATCTTCTCCTGGTATCTAACAAATTGGGATGCTCAGGAATACAGCGACAATTGGGGAGGATTCGAAAATAAATTCCAGAGTAATTTTACAAAAGAATTTCCAGATAGGAAGATTGCCCCACTTGAAAGCTGCCTTACTAAAAATTTGGAGGTTGTGTTGAACAGGCTACAAGAGCACTGCAAAAGATTCTCATGTAAATTTATAGACCTGAGAAATGTGTTGCTTTATTTTCATGGAAATGAATCCAGAAAGATAGAGAGGGTTGTAGCAGAGGACCTGAATTTCGAAGCGGTAAATATTAACTATAGCCAATACACTTCAGATAATTTTGTTACCCTGGATTGCTAGAACACTCTATCTTCCACCCTGGCTCCTCCCCATTATTTCGAGCAAATGAAACAATCTTATGGTTATTTCTGAGATTGGCGTGCTTCGGCTTTCACCCTCACCTTAATCCTCTCCCGTCAAGGGAGAGGGGATAGATTGCCACGCAGCCCCTTCGTTTTACTCAGGGCTTCGGCTCACCGCAATGACGTAGTGAAGATGGTCCTGAAGTTATATTTACGGCCTGTGTAAGCTATAATTCTGTTAATTAATAGCTTGTTACCACCATTATCTTGCTCCTACAGTTGAAATCGCAAGAGAAGTATTCTATTCTAAGAAAGCGTACAGTTACGGGCCGACGCAGAGACTACTATTATGAATGTGGTTAGAGGCATTTTCTCGGGTATCTTTAGCTTCATATTAGTTATCGCTCTGGTCGCTCTGGGCGTTGTCATTACCATTAACCACACTATCCTCAACCCAGACTTCGTTATCTCTGAACTTGATAAATTAGATGCCTATTCAATCATTGCTGAACAAGTGAAAAACCAGGTGCCACAAGAAGAACCATACATGGCTCAAATTGTAGATGAAACCCTCACTGAACTTGAACCCTGGCTAAGAGAGCAGGCTGTCACTGTTGTTAATAGCGGTTATGCCTATCTTAAGGGAGAGAAAGAACTCAATATAGTTATCCCGCTAGAGCAATTGAGGACTAGCCTTAAGGAGAATTTAGCACAAGCTATACGGGAGTCCCCTCCACCTGAATTAGAAGGCCTCCCTCCAGCCCAAATAGAAGTCTTTATATCGCAAGCATGTGCTGAAATAGATAGCCAGATACCGCAGCGGATTGAGATTAATGAGGCTCTCTTAGGGCCAGAGATAGTAACGCAGCTTCAAAAAGCAAAGGAAATTATTGGTTACATTGAGATCGGCTATAAAGCATTGATTGGGTTGGCTGCTTTGCTAATATTAATCATAGCTTTGATACAATGGTGGCGTGTTAAGCCTATTACTCGTTACATCGGCATATCTTTCACCACAGCAGGGGCTTCCAGTCTCGTGGGCACTATAGTTGCCACACATTTTAACTTCCAAGCAATCCATCTTGATATTCCTCCTGAGATTGCAGCAAAGCTGCCTCAGTTAATCAGCGATTTTGTCTATCCGTTACAAGTATATAGTGCGGGGGTCCTGATTGTCGGAATAGGGCTAATTGTGCTCTCTGCTAAACTCAAATCCCCGAGTACCCAAAATATATGAAATTTTTCGCTACAGCGATGGATGGCTACAAACATATAAAACGGTCATCGCAGGGCTTACAATGTTAATTAAAATCCTCTAAGCAGAGTGGCGTAAAGCAAGATGTCAATACTTTAGTTATGAGACCCAGAGAATCTCGTAAAGGAGGCAAAAAATGAAAGTAAGCACAGTGACTCAGATGGGGAATCTGGACAAGTCTGCCACGGAGGAATTCGGTATTACCCAAGACCTTTTGATGGAGAATGCCGGCCAGGCAGTGTATTTCGTTATATTGAAAGAGTTCGGGATAAAGAATAAGAAGTTCGCCGTTTTTTGTGGAGGTGGAAATAACGGTGGGGACGGGCTCGTTGTGGCCAGGAAGATTCACTCCAATGGTGGAGAGGTAAAGGTATTTCTTTCAGATGATAAAGCTAGGTTTGAAGGGATAGCAAAAAGGAATTTCGACATAGTATCAAAGATGCCGATAGAAATTTCTAAGGTCAGTTCAATTGAATCTATAAAATGTGACGTTCTTAACTCCGATGCCATCGTGGATGCCATTTTTGGCACAGGTCTTACTAGGGAAGTTAGCGGGACATACAAAGACGTCATTCAACTGATAAATGAGAGCAAAAAAACAGTATTCAGCGTTGATATCCCTTCAGGTATAAATGGCGATACCGGAGAGGTGATGGGCACAGCAGTAAAGGCAGATTACACCATAACATTTGGGCTTCCCAAGATAGGAAATATGCTTTATCCCGGATATAACTATTGTGGGAAGTTGCACGTTTCGCATATATCCTTCCCACCTTCGATCTACAACGCTGATTCCATAAAAGTAGAAATCAACAGTCCGGTAGAGCTTCCTAAGAGGAATAAAGATGCCCATAAAGGAGATTTTGGTGAGGGCCTCTTTATCGCCGGCGCTTCCAGTTATCTTGGTGCGCCATACTTCTCCGCCTTGTCTTTTCTTAAAGCTGGAGGAGGATATTCCCGCCTGGCCACGCCAAAATCCATTTCATCATTCCTGGCAAATAAAGGGAGTGAAATCGTCTTTATTCCTCAGAAGGAGACACCATCAGGAAGCATAGGATTAGAAAATAAGGATGAATTGCTCAAGCTTTCAGAGAAGGTAGATATGGTGGTTATGGGTCCAGGTATTTCCCTAAATAAGGAGACTCAGGAACTGGTAAGGGAACTGGCACTAGAGATACAGAAGCCTTTGCTTATAGATGGCGATGGAATTACCGCTATCGCCAAAGATATAGGAATAATTAAAGAAAGGAAATCAGAAACGATTCTTACACCCCATCTGGGCGAGATGTCAAGGATGACAAAATTGGAGATAAGCGAGCTAAACAAAAACAAGATAGGCGTCTTGCAGCGCACGGCGAAGGAACTCAATGCCATGATTGTCTTAAAGGGAGCTCATTCTCTCATAGGCTACCCCGATGAGACTGTTTACATCAATACAAGTGGGAATCCTGGCATGGCAACCGCTGGTAGCGGGGATGTCCTGACGGGAGCAATCGCCGCTATGCTTGGTTTGGGACTGCCCCTTAAGGATGCCGTGAGGATGGGCGTGTTTCTACATGGATTTTCAGGAGACCTAGCAGCAAAAGATAAAGGTGAAGATGGCATAACTGCCCAGGATATACTGGATTATCTCCCTGCCACGTTGAAGAAGTATAGAGAGGATTTCAACAAAATCTGCGAAAACCTATATGAAAGCATCTTCACTGAATAGGCGAAGTCCTGAGCCCTATGCTTCTTGTTATTCTGAGTATAGCGAAGGATATCAGAGACCCTTCACTTCGTTCAGGGTGACAAAGGAGGATTGTCATTCTGAGGGAGCGAAGTGACCGAAGAATCTCGCTCAGGGTAAACTCCGCGAAGGAACCAAAAATGAAAGCCATGGTGCTAAAGAAACTCTCTTCGGTTGAGAAAAACCCCTTAGAGCTGGTGGATTTGCCTGACCCTGTTCCCGGCGCGGGTCAAATTCGAGTCAAGATTTCCACCTGCGGGGTATGCCATACTGAGCTGGATGAAATTGAAGGCAGGGTTCCTCCTTCAAAGTTTCCCATGATTCTGGGACATGAAATTGTGGGCAAGGTGGAAAGCTTGGGACCAGGGGTAAGCAAATTTAAACAAGGAGATAGAGTAGGGATTGCATGGATTGATTGGGCTTGTGGAGAGTGTTCCTTTTGCCTTAAAGGCGAGGAAAATTTGTGTGATACAGCGAAATGGACAGGGAAGGATGTCAATGGAGGTTACGCTCAATATACCGTAGTAGCAGAAGACTTTGCCTATCCCATCCCAAAAAGATTCACTGATTTGCAAGCAGCTCCGCTCTTATGTGCCGGGGTGATTGGCTATAGAGCCTTAAGGCTCACAGGAATAGAAGATGGCAGGGTTCTTGGTCTTTATGGATTTGGAGCTTCTGCACACATTGTCATCCAGATTGCTAAATATAAATATCCCGGTAGCAAGGTTTTCGTCTTTACTCGACCCAACCAGAAAGAGCATCAAGAGCTAGCCCGAAAATTGGGGGCTGATTGGATTGGAACAACGGGAGATACTGCTCCAGAAAAACTTGACTGCGCCATTGACTTTACTCCGGTGGGGGTGCCGGTGCGTGAAGCTTTAAGGAACTTAGAAAAGGGCGGGAGAGTGGTTATAAACGCAATTCGTAAGATAACACCTATCCCAGAATTGGATTATGCTGAGCATCTCTGGTATGAAAAGGAAGTGAAGAGTGTGGCTAATGTAACTAGAAGGGATGCTCAGGAATTTCTACCTCTGGCTGCTGAGATTCCCATCGTGCCTGAAGTTCAAGAATTTAAGTTAGAAGAGGCAAACGAAGCCTTAATCTTACTCAAACAAGGCAAAATTCGCGGTGCTGGAGTTTTAAGAATACCTGAATAGAAAGGAGGTTAGATTGAAACTAGGCATTATAGCTGATAGCCATGAGAACATGCCTTTGATTGCCAAAGCTGTAGAGCTATTCAACAATGAGGAAGTGGGCTTAGTCCTCCACGCAGGAGACTTCATTTCCCCCATCACAGCCAAGGAATTTAAAAGCCTTAAGGCCAAGCTTATTGGAGTATTCGGCAACAATGATGGAGATAAACTTTTGCTGCAAAGGCAGTTCCAGGATATCGGCGAACTCTACGAGGATTACCACGAGCTTGAGATAGAGGGTAGAAATATCGTGTTGATGCACCAACCGAAGTTCCTGGATGCCCTCATTGCCAGTAACAAATATGATTTGATCATCTATGGGCATACCCACAAAATTGATATTCGTGAGGGACGACCTCTGGTGATCAATCCGGGGGAATGCGGCGGCTGGCTCACTGGAAGGTGTACAGTAGCCATAGTCGAATTGGAAACCATGAAAGTCAAGATTTATGACCTCCAATGACTTTGCTTCGTTGAGCGTTTCAGTAAGAGAATATAAGTGATAGCATTGGAAGAGAACGTGAAAAGTGTATAGGGGTGTGTTAAGAGAGAGAAACTAAAAATGGAAAACAGGAAAGGCAAAGGAAGAGATTTGGTAGAGAAAATACGAACTGGAGAACTTAAGTATAGGACGCCTTTGTGGAACTATATTGGATGCGCCGCATGGGCAGTTTTATGTTTCCTCCCCACCATTGCTAAGCACTCAGGCTTGGGGATTCTAAGTTTCTTCGCCCAACTATCCACAATAAAGTTCCCATCAATTGTGATATACCTATCAATAGCCCTTTTCATTGCTGCAATCCCACCTGCAATTTCGAGCGTGCGTTACCGCATCAGGAGGGGAGGATATCATTCTGAAGATGATACTGTAGTGCTGCTTGAGAGCGGTCCTTACAGGATAGTGAGACATCCCAGTGATGCTGCCTTTACCATATTTCTTGTCACGCTACCTATATTCCTCAGCAAACTGATTTCTTTCACAATTTTGAGCATAATTGGGCTTATCTTAATAATCGCCTTGAATTATTACACTAGTGTGGATGAAGAGAAGCTTAATATAAAGAAGTGGGGAGATGAGTAT
>JAUWHW010000012.1 GCA_030605665.1 Dehalococcoidia bacterium
CTATCTCTCGAGCCAACTCAAGATGGGGAAGCTGGTCCTCACCAACAGGAACGATTTCCCCTTTGTAAAGGGCGATATCTGCAGTCATGAGGACAGGATAGCCTACCAGCCCGTAGTTGACATTATCTGGCTGTGTCCTTACTTTTTCCTTAAACGTAGGCACACGTAATAGCCAACTCAAAGGGGTAATCATGCCAAACAAGGTACAAAGCTCCTCAACCTCAGGGACGTGCGACTGAACAAAGATAATGCTCCGCTCAGGGTCAATTCCGGCTGCGAGCCAGTCAAGCACCATATCATAGATATCCTGCTTAAGGCTATCCGTGCTCTCAAGCGTGGTCAGGGCGTGGATATCCACTACGGAGTAGATGCACTCGTGCTCATCCTGGAGGGAAACACAATTCTGAATAGTCCCTAGGTAATTGCCAATGTGTTGTCTGCCTGTGGGGCGAAAGCCAGAAAAGACATGCTTCATAGCTAATCTTCAGACGAAGTTTAACACAAAGGAGAAATAAGCAACAAGACTAAATGAATCTGACTTGATATATCACCTAATAAGTTAACTTAGCCAGGTATTTACACCCCTGCCTAAACATAGTGGTAGCCTGCATTGGAAGCACTCCGAACTTCTCTTTGAGAAAAACAGCTTGTTCCGACTTTACAGCAATTGCTTATCTTCAAATAATGGCATCACCCCAAAATCTTAACGGGATTTTAATATTCCGATGTTACCATCATATCATTATCAGCTGATAATAATGTGCAGAAAGGAGGTGAAATAGAAATGTGGCGAAGCAAGAAGTTTATTATTGTCTCGCTGGCGGTCGTAGTGCTGGTCGGGAGCATAGCCGGGGTAGCCCTTGCTGCCGATAATGAGGATAGGGACACAAGCCCGCCTGAGGCTCAACAGGTGGTTCTACTAGACAGAGTCTGTGAAATCTACGAAGAGAACACAGGCGTCGCCATTGACCCACAGGAACTAAAAGATGCCTTTGCCCAGGCTCGAAGTGAAATGTGGGATAAAGCTCTACACAGCCGTCTCCAGAAGCTGGTAGAACAAGGCAAGATAACCCAAGCACAAGCTGACCAGTACGAGGAGTGGTGGCAGTCTAGGCCGGACGTCCCGATTAGACCGATTAGACATAGCTTATGTCGTCGTGGTGGATGGTGCTTCGGGAGCGGGCCATGCCCTAATCCAGTTGATACCAACTCGTAAAGCCTCTGGCCCTGGACTTTAGCAGGCAGATCGGTTCTGGCTGCTTTATGAAGCCAATGCAGCGAAAAGGGCAAAGCAAGTCAGTGATGAAAGGAGAGGGGAACATTCTCCCTCTCCTTTTAATAAATATCTGGGCGAGATGAAAACCCTTAATATTAACAATTCCTTAACATTTCTGTTATAACATTAGATAAACATGAGGAATCGCTAAGGGGCTCAGAAATGGCAGGTAAAAGGATTCTGGTGGTTGACGATGATGTTAAAACGGTGGAACTGGTGAAGCTCTACTTGAACCGAGATGGCTACAAGGTTCTTACTGCTTATGATGGTGTTGAAGCCCTGCGCTTAGCTCGGGAAAGCCAACCTGACCTTATTGTTCTGGACCTTATGTTGCCCGGCGTCGATGGGCTCGAAGTTTGCCGTACTCTCAGGGCTGAATCTGACGTGCCAATCATTATGCTCACTGCCAAGACTACTGAGCAGGACAAGCTAACAGGCCTGGACTTAGGGGCAGATGACTATGTGACCAAGCCCTTCAGTCCTAGGGAACTGGCAGCTAGAGTACGGACAGTACTCAGGCGCCTCCCGGGGGAGCGAGGTCCTGCAGAGATTAAGCATGGCGAGCTTACCGTGAATTTTCGTAAATACGAGGCATCTATCGCCGGTAGGTCTCTAAATCTCACCCCGGTTGAATTCAAGCTGCTGGGGGTTCTCGTCAAGGAACCGGGTAGGGTTTTCAGCCGGGGACAGCTTATTGAAAAGGCCCTTGGCTATGATTTTGACGGCTTCGATCGCACTATAGATGTTCATATCCTCAATCTGCGTCGAAAGCTTGAGCCAGACCCCAACCATCCCAGATACATAAAGACGGTATACGGAGCTGGTTACAAGTTTTTGGAAGTGAGAAGTGATACATAGTTTGAAGTTTCGTCTCCTGGTGGCTTTCACCCTGGTGATACTGGTGACCGTTGGCACCGTATCCTTCTTCGTCAGCCGGAGCACCGGGGGTGAAATCCGCCAATATGGGGAACGTAGCAAGCAAATACGCATCGCCAGGATGGAACATGTGCTGTCCAGTTATTACTATCGACAAGGAGACTGGGCGGGCATCCAGCCCTTAGTAGAGCATATGGGGACTCTTCACGGGGGGCGTATTGTGCTGACCGACGCCAGTGGAATAGTAGTCGCTGATTCTCAGGGAGACCTTTTAGGGCAGCAGTACCATCCTGCCTCACCGGGTAAGACTCTATCACCGCCATGGGGAGAAGGTACTCTGGGGACGCTCTATATCAGCCCATCGGTAGATTCTGCTTCACCACAAAGCCTCTGCGAGTCAATAAATCGCCTTCTCCTCTGGGGAGGCTTATTGGCAGTTGCCGTCGCCTTGGTATTCACCTTTGTCCTGTCGCGGCGAATTTCAGCGCCCATTCATGCTCTTACCCTGACTGCCAAGCAATTGGGACAGGGCAATTTTTCCCAGAGGGTCCAGCTTCGTGGCAAAGGCGAAGTGCAAGAACTAGCCCAAGCCTTTAACTCCATGGCTAGTGACCTAGAGCGCGCTGAACAATTGCGTCGGAATCTGGTGGCTGATGTTGCTCACGAACTGAGAACCCCGCTTTCTAATATCCAGGGCTATCTGGAGGCGGTCGGTGATGGGGTAATAGCAGCGGATGCAGCGACGATTCGCTCCCTCTATGAAGAGGCAACTCTGCTGTCGCGGCTAGTTGATGACCTTCAGGACCTAGCCATTGCTGAGGCAGGCGAACTAAAGCTGGTTTTTCAGGCAGAAGACATCGCTGAGTTAATCAACCGAACAGTGGCTGCGGTGCAATCTCAGGTGTCGGCAAAGGGGTTATTGGTGTCCATTGACCTGTCCGATAAGCTACCACCAGTGAACATTGACTACCACCGGATTAGCCAGGTATTGCGCAACCTTCTGGAGAACGCGGTGGCTCACACTGCTAAGGGAGAGGCCATCACTGTGACTGCCAGACAGCAGGGTAGCTGGGTAGAGGTAGGCGTGATAGACACCGGTGAAGGTATTCCTGCTGAGGACCTGCCTAACATCTTTGAGCGCTTCTATCGTGTGGACAAGTCCCGCACCAGAGCCACGGGCGGCAGTGGTCTGGGTCTCACTATTGCCAAGCGTTTGGTCGAGGCTCATAGCGGTAAGATTGAAGTCCAGAGTGAACTGGGAAAGGGCAGCAGTTTTTCGTTCACTGTTCCTATTGCAAAGTAGCGTTCTCTTCGGGTAGTGCGTCCGCTGAACTACCTCTCTATCCCTTGTCCACCTCTATCCACTCTAAGGCTGCAGGCTCCGCTCGGGCTGCCAAGCTTAACAACTTCTTAACAATTTCCTGTTATACTACTTTGCTAGAAGTGTATTTGGTCTCGCTACCAACCACAACAGCAGAAAGGCACGAGTAAATGCAATGAAAGTATTGAATAGAATGAAAGTCCTAATGAAAAAGAGAGTATCAAAGATAATACTAATCTTGGTGCTATGCGGGGTCGGAGCTCTCTTGCTAAGCAATGCTTTTAAACCAGACCAGGCCTTGATGTCAGAGTATCAGATAGTCACCGCACAGTGGGGAGATCTAACAATAGATATCACCAGCAGCGGCAATCTGGAGTTATCCCACAAAGAGGACCTCGCTTTCGAGATGGCGGGAACAGTGGAAGAAATTCTGGTGGAAGAGGGCGAATCCGTCGCAGAAGGACAAGTCCTGGCAACCCTAGATACGTCGGAGTGGGAGAAGGAGTTAACCACATTGCAGCTTAATCTGCTCCAGGCAGAGATAAACTTGGAGAATGCCAAATATGCCCTGGATAAGGCTGAGGAACGGACCACCATCACTACTACCGGAAACGTTGTAGTCAATGAATCCTACGACCCGTGGGAAGTAGACATAAAAGAAATGCAGGTCGAGCTTGCCGAAGCGCGTTTCGAGGACGCTAAAGAAGCGCTGGAAGAAGCCCTTGAGAAGAGTCCCGAGATTATTGCTCCCTTTGACGGTTTCATCACCAAAGTAAACGTTGAGGGTGGCGACGAGGTACTGACAGGAATGGTAGCCGTAGAGCTCGCCGACCCCAACAAGTTTGAAGCCGATATCCTGGTCAGCGAAATGGATATTCTGCAGGTAAAGCTAGGGGGAGAAGCCACTGTGCAGGTGGATGCCATGCCAGTGGTTGTCCTCCCGGCTAAAGTCACCCATATCTCGCCAACAGCCACCATTCAAGCAGGTGTGGTGAACTACGAAGTGAAGGTTGAAGTAGCTTCACTTGAAGAAATGATACAGCAACAGCAGGAGGCAAGGCAGGAGGCAATGGAGAAGATAGCGCAGGGAGAACTCCCCGAGGAACTTAAAGAAGCCGTTGAAGAGGGACAGATCACTCAGGAACAGGCCGAAGAAATGATGAAGCAGAGGCAAGGGGATTGGCAAGAAATGATGCCAACGATGATACCTGAAGACTTCCAGCTCAGAGAGGGCCTCACCGTCACCGTGAGCATAATAGTGGAGGAGAAGGACGATGTACTGCTCCTACCAAACGCAGCGATTATCCGCCAGGGAGGTAGCACCTATGTTCAGGTAATGTCACCGAATGGTGTCATCGAAGAACGTTCGATAACTACTGGCATCAGCAACTGGCAGTACACCGAAGTAATCGACGGGCTCAGTGAAGGTGAGCAAGTAGTTGTTCCACAGGGGGTCACCACTACATCAACGACGGCACGACAAGGAATGATGCCGGGAATGGGGAGAGTGCTGCATTGATTAAGTTGCAGGATATAACTAAAGTCTATCCAATGGGCAAGAGAGAGTTGGAGGTGCTGAGAGGAATAAACCTGAATATTGGGAGGGGTGAAATGGTGGCGATTATGGGGCCCTCCGGCTCGGGAAAGACCACCATACTTAACCTTATTGGTTGCCTGGATAAACCAACTTCAGGCAGTTACTACCTGGAGGGTAGAGAAGTAAGCCGCCTCAGCAGTGGTGAACTGGCCCAGGTCAGAGGTCAGAAGATTGGCTTTGTCTTTCAGACTTTTAATCTGTTGCCCCGGCTTTCAGCACTGGCTAATGTGGAACTTGGTCTGAGATACGCCGGTGGCGGAGACTCTGACCGTGCTATAGAGGCACTGGCTAAGATTGGGCTCTCCGACCGGGCTAATCATCGTCCCACCGAACTCTCAGGTGGAGAGCAGCAACGGGTCGCCATCGCCCGGGCTCTGGTGAAAAACCCACCCCTGATTCTGGCAGACGAGCCTACCGGCAACCTGGACAGCCGCTCCGGCGAGGAGATTATCTCCATACTCACCTCCTTACATAGTGAGCAGAATATTACCTTAGTTGTAGTCACCCATGACCCTAACATTGCTCACCACTGCCAGCGCATCATTCATGTCAAAGATGGTCAGGTAGTAGCGGAGGAGAGGGTATGAAGAAGTGGCTTGAACCTTTTTCTGCTGCCTGGGTGGGGGTGGTCACTCACAAGCTTCGCAGCTTTCTGACCATTCTGGGAATCGTTATTGGCATAGCTGCGGTGATTGCCCTGATGTCCATCGGTAGAGGCGTTGAGGCAAGCATAGTCTCCAATATTAAGAGTATGGGGTCAGACCTGATTATGATCAGCCCCGGGGCATCCATGTTTGGCGGCGTCAGGAGCACTGCCAGCAGCGTTAGAAGGCTGACCATGGAAGATGCGGAGGCAATATCAGAACAGGTCTCCTACATATCTGCCGTGGCTCCTTCTTACTCCAGCAATCTCCAGCTAGTCGTCGGTGGTGAGAATATGAATACCCAGGTCACCGGGGTGACCCCGGAGTATTGGGAGGTACAGAATTTAGAGATTGCCAGTGGTGCTTTCATTTCCGAGTATGATTACCAGCGTGGCGCCAAGGTAGCCGTGCTCGGCTCCAATATAAAAGAGACCCTCTTCGGAGATGCTGCCCCCATAGGGCAACAGATGCGGATGGGCAGCATTATTGTGCGTGTTGTCGGCATACTGGATAGCAAGGGGGGCATGTGGGGCTCGCCTGATGATGCTATCCTTATCCCGTTGACCGCCTTGCAGCAGACGGTTGCCCAGCCGCGAACTGCCCAGGGTGAGCGAATTGTGTCATCCATAGCCCTGACGGTAAGCGATGAAGAGCAGGCTGATTACGTCGTTGCGGAAATCACCAGCCTGCTCCGCACCCGCCACCGGCTTGGTCCCGGCGTGGATAATGACTTCACCATTACCTCCATGGAGGAGATAGCCAGTGCCCTCTCTGAAGCGATAGGCACGATGACCATTTTTCTAGGCGCTATCGCTGCCATTTCATTGCTGGTGGGAGGCATCGGCGTGATGAACATAATGCTGGTGTCAGTAATAGAGAGAACCAGAGAGATAGGCATCCGTAAGGCGCTGGGAGCCAGGGAGCGGGATATATGGGGTCAATTCCTCATTGAAGCAGCATTCCTGACGCTTACTGGCGGTATCATCGGGGTTATCGTGGGCTGGGGCGCCTCATACGTCGTTACCAGCACGGGACTAATAACAACCGTGGTTACTGCTGATATAGTTATCCTTGCCGTTTCGGTATCGGTTGGCATTGGTCTATTCTTTGGATTTTACCCCGCCTGGCAGGCCTCCCGCCTTAACCCCATCGAAGCACTCAGGTCTGAGTAGGGGCTAGCTTACCAGTTATGCTGTTGTTGTCGCTGAACAAGTTGGCAAATTGTATTGTGAGGTAGTGCCTGGCTCAGAGTTTAATTAAGCAATATAAATACCAAGCCAATGAACGAGAATAGTGGAATCTGGGATAGTAGACTAAGTAGCCAACTAACTCAATTAAGGTAATACGATTACCTATTTGGTAGCGCATACCGGATTCGAACCGGTGATCTCCTCCTTGAGAGGGAGGTGTCCTAACCCCCTAGACGAATGCGCCATCTTTCACTATTCATTATCGCTTTTTATTCCCAGGATTGCAATCTCTGTTAACTAAAACTGCGGCTCTTCAGCAAGAAAAGGCTTCTTTAGAGTCTTTTTCGTAGCCGTCATCACTGGGAAGATTCGACTGCCGGGCAGCCTGCATGGCCAGTTCATCACAGCGTGCATTTTCAGAACTTACTGCATGTCCTTTAACCCAAATAAACTCCACTTCGTGGTATTCACATAACTGCACCAGCCTTCCCCATAAATCGGGGTTCAATGCCCTTTTCCTCTTGTTACGCATCCAGCCATTTGCTTGCCATCTCTCAGCCCAACCTTCTGACATGGCCTTAACCAAGTATGCAGAGTCACTATGTAGCACTACCCTGCATTTCTCCTTCAGTGCCTCTAACCCCACAATGGCAGCCATTATTTCCATCCGGTTATTGGTAGTCTTACGGAATCCCCCTGATAGCTCCCTTCTATGGTCTTTATATAAGAGCACTGTCCCATAACCACCAGGCCCAGGGTTGCCACTACACGCACCATCAGTATACACAGTCACATGCTTAAGTTCTCTCATTAACCTCTATCCCGATATTAAGGTAACAGACCCTTCAGTTGAATGTCAAAGCTTTGTACGACTTGCCCCTCCGCCACATCCACATAATTACCCAGCTCTTTGTCGTTGGCTGGGGATCCAGGATTCGAACCTGGCCTAACTGATCCAGAGTCAGTCGTCCTACCGCTAGACTAATCCCCAACAAATTTAATTATAACTGAATAGCAACCGCCAGGACAAGAAGTTGTGCTCGTTCATTATAACTAGCGATACATCCACTTCCATGGTTTCTACTTTGCTAATATAGCTGTGTGTCTGTAGATATGGGTCTGTACCTATAGGTCTAAAGCCCCATAGGTCGGGGCTTCAGCCTCGTCTCTGAATTAGCTCTCCCTCACTGCCAAGCAATCCTGAGTGAGCATAGATATCACAAGATTGCCAAACCATAGGGTCTGGAGTATTCCAGTTTTCCCGTGCAACTATCTATCTTTACCCCCAACCCTTCCAAGACGGTAACGCCCAGTAATGGTTCGACAACGTCCATTATAGCCACCTGGAACACGCCCTCTCTATCAAGGAGCTTAAAGTAAGCATTAGAGAGAATAGCCTTTACCTTTCTTTTGTCAGCCAACACTAGCTCAGCCTCTACAATCGGCTTTATTCCTAACTTCTCTGCCAGGCTTGGTGATATGGTAGGAAAAAAGGCACCAGAATCGGCAAGGAAATCAACTTTCTCTAATTTGCCCTTTTGAGTGTCTCCGATAATTGCTTTAGCCCTAACATAGCCCATCTTGCTTATCCCCTTGACCTGCAGTTTAAGCTCATTGTATCAATCTGGTCGCTAAGAGGCAAACAGGTGTACTCGTACACGTGATTGGTGATATATTACCTCCTTGCCTTGTCATCACGAGGGTAATCCGAGCAAGCTTGGAACAGGCTCCGTAATCCCTGAGCCGCCACACCAGCATACCTTGGTTGGGGACAAGCCCCAACCCTACAAGATTGCTTCGTCGCTTATGCTCCTCGCAATGACAGAGAAGTGACCTTCACTCTCACCTCAATCCTCTCCCTTGGAGGGAGAGGATTGCAAGCCTTTTGCAATAAGGGGAAAGAAGTTGGGATGATACCTCTCTTGTCATTGTGAGTCGAAGGCGTGGCAATCTCACTTTGTAGTGGCGGGGTTTATCCCCGCCTCTACCTCGCCTTAATTCTCTCCCGTTGAGGGAGAGGAGAAATGCTATAATTACGAGGGAGACCCGCAGGGAGATTCCTCGCTACGCTCGGAATGACAAAGAACGAGAAAGAAAAACCGTTGTTGTTGGTTTTTGATGGCAATGCTTTGGCGCATCGTGCCTTTCATGCCTGGCTCCGCCAACAGTGTCCAAAACGGGAGAGATGGTAAATGCCGTTTATGGTTTTGCCAATACGTTGCTCAAGGTGCTCGGCAAATTCAAGCCTATCCCCGGCTGCACTGCTAATTGCCATGTTTCTTGCCGGGAACTAATTGTGCCACCCTGTAGTCACTCTAAGCTTATAACTTACAAGCCTCTCACATTAAGCAAGCTAGGCTTAAAAACAGGTTGACAGAAAGCTTAAAAGTGGTTAAGGTTTACACTAGCATTATACTATATTCATGCGGAAGGAACCATGCCATTTGAGCAAGGGCCATATTTAAAGACAGCACTATTCTGCGAGCACGTACTAAGGGAAGCAGACGGCGTCTCCTCACTAATACGAATTATCGATCGTATAATTCACACGCGTACTGGCCCGGATGCTCCTACAGAAATGCCACCTGTTTCATACAACCTGAAAGTATTTATCTCTCTTGCTTCAGGCGAAGCGCGTGGTAGTCATGAAATCAAAATTGAATTAGAAGAGCCATCGGGACTTAGAAAACCACTAACGACTGGCACAATGCTGTTCGAGGGTGAGGATAAAGGAGTTAATCTAATTATGAATATGGCATTAACATTCGAGTACCAAGGGCTCTACTGGTTCCATGTTTATCTAGATGATGGGCTACTCACTAAAATGCCGCTTCGACTTATATATTCACGAGTAACACATGGGGCGCCGAAGGCGTAGCTGGAAACATTATTTGCGGTGTATTTGTTGAACCAGTGGCGCAAACTAACTCAGGGGGTCTCATATCAATAGTGATAGTATCATGCTCTTGGATATATCTCTTAAGCAGGGAGCGGAAATCATCCTCAGAGCATTGGCCACCGCTCATCTCTGCCAGGCCAAGTTCGATGACACCAGCTAACTCTGATGCACTACAGAGAGGTAAAGCAAGAAATTCATAAAGATGAGGTACCAACCAATCTTCAATGTCCTCGACACTAATTTCGCTGTCGAGATATTGGAACACCTTACGGAATATCTCAGAGGTTAAATTCATGGCTTATCCTCCTAGTCTTTGGTCTAAAAACCCTGTATGGGTCACATCAAAAATTATACGGCAAGTATTTAATTCATGTCAATTCTGGGAACGTGTCAAATCAGGTGAACTCTATCAAACAGTTTTTTCAGAAAGACATCCTGATCCGCCGCCAAGAGGTGAACCACGTTGTACATGGAGTCAGTTACTTGTATATTGGACACAAAACAGACAGCCAATAGCTATGGTACACCAATATTCGCACCCTGACGGAACAATTGGTGGTAGTGGTAAACCTGACCCAAAGCGGATTCTTGTAAATGATAAGCTACTGGCAATCAGGGCAAGAGCTGGTAAACACAGAGGCCCATAGATGCCTCAGCTTATTCCTATATTTCTTTTTTATCAAGGACTCCATCCCACAGTTTAGGCTTAAGGTCAAGTAATTCGCAATTACCATCGCCATAGTAGCTACTCTCTAGCGACTAGCCAGCTCAACTATGGTGACGCCATAGTCACAATCAGTCTTACTACATAAAGCCAGTAATTCTATCAGCTTATGTGTCCTCCGAGGCAAATTCCGTTGCGACAAAAGAAAAGCTTTCAGAACTTTTTCTACGCACTGCTGCGAGAGAAAGCAGACCTTATTGAATATTTCCTCTTTCATCATGATAGTGGCAGCTCTGGCATCTTCCTCAGCAAAGTAAAGCCAGTTTCTGGCTTCCTCCGAAAGTTCACTTGCTTTCATAAATGACCTTCCCTTTCTTCAACACCTCTTGTTTAAAAAATTCCCTACCTTGGGACAGTTTCTCAAATTCCTCCGGAGTATAAACTAAGACATCCATGCCTATTTCCCGACTGCAATATCTTGATATTTCTCTCATCCGCTCCCAAAAATTTTCCCCTGTCTCCTTGATAACTATTACATCGATGTCGCTATCCTCCCCTGATATTTCTGTAGCCATAGAGCCAAATAGAATGATCTTGCTTGGAGCATAACTTTCCTTTAACTGCTCAACAAACTTCGCCACCTCTTCTTGCAAGAGTTTCTTCCTATCAGTCTTTAACATGAAATCGTCTCCACGCTTCAAATCTATCCTTTACAGACAACACTGAAGTATAACACAGCTAGGCCTAAGAACAGGGGTCAACAATGTGCCAGCTCAACTATGGTGACGCCGTAGTCTCCTTCACCATAGTCACCAAGGCGGAAGGATTTTACCAAAGGATGCTCGGATAACAAATCATGCACCGCTTGACGCAATGTCCCCGTTCCTTTGCCATGGACAATACGCACAGAGGGCAAACCAGCCATAAAAGCATCGTTAAGGTATTGCTCCAGCCGAAATAAAGCTTCATCCACGGTAAGACGCCTTATTCTCAATTCTCTATCTACTGATTTCATCGAACTTATTTAGCAATCCTACTGTCATTCTAAGCCCTTCGCTCTTTGTCATTCTGAGCCCTTCACTCTTTGTCATTCTGAGCCCTTCACTCTTTGTCATTCTGAGGGAGCAAAGCGACCGAAGAATCTCGCTCAGGATAAACTCCGCGAAGAATCTAGAGACCCTTCCCCTTCACTTCGTTCAGGGTCAGGGTGACAGCCAAACAACTGTTTTCATAATGACCTAATAAACTCCAGGTGAAGAATTTCCCTGGTAGTCCCGGTAATCTTGACCCTATCGTCAATACGCCAGCCCACCACCCAGAGGATTTGCCGGGGAGAGCAGACCAAGGACATATGGTCTCTCCAGGAAAGAGGTATCTTAGCGTCCACCATAAAGCGTTGCAGCTTCTTAGGCCTATCCATACCTAAGGGCTGGAAACTATCCCCTGGCTGGCGTTGACGCACAAATAGTTCAGTTCCTGCTGGTTGCAAATCAAATTCAGCCACGAGACTGCTGCTAGATTGCTTCGTCGAGTTCCCTCGCTTCGCTCGGGACAAGCCTCGCAATGACGATAAGGAAAAACTCGCAACCACAGGGGAGATACTGGCTATCACTCGCCACCGGGGCAAAACTGTCTCCCCGGGAATATTGAGAGGAAAACTGCCCTGTAGTAGAGGCTGGTCAAGAGTGTGAGGTGGCTTAGCCTGCCTTGCAATGGCAACTTCATTGTATTCTCCGTGACAAATAATGTTATGGGGCAAAGAAACCTTCTTGCCCACAGGCTTACTCAGCAAAGCTCTTATGGCTTCAATATGGTTAGCTTCAATATCCCTGGTATTTCCTAAAGTCCTGGCTAGCGCCAATCTTATTAACTGCCTTTGCAAAGCTAAGGGTAAGACAGTGGTCTTCTTCTTATCCAGATAAATGACGCCATCCTCCCCTTTGGCCACTTCATCCCACAATTGAAGAGCTTGCTGCTCTATAAAAGAGATGTCATCGTTAGCGATTTCAGCCAGGCGAAGCAGAGCCTGGTCCACATTCGGGTTATATTCTCTAAGCAAAGGCAATAATTCCAGGCGACATCGATTTCTGAAGAAGGATAACGAAAGGTTAGAAGAATCAATGCGGGGTGCAAGTTGGTGTTCCTGACAATAATTCATCGTTCCCTCTCTGGTAACATCAAGAAGGGGTCTTATGGCCAATGGCTGATGGCTGATAGCTGATGGCTGACGGCTTTTAAATGGCACAGGTGAGCAAGGCTCAAGACCTCGCAATCCAGAAGTCCCCGTGCCCCGCAATATATGCATCAATATAGTTTCCACCCGGTCATCCCGGGTATGACCTATTGCCACTCGATCAGCTCCAACAGCATCGGCTACCTTGGCTAGAAAATCATACCTCAGTTCTCGAGCAGCCTCTTCGATAGAACAACCTCTTTCAGCTTTGTAAGCAGCCACATCTCGTTTACCCACTGTGATAGGGACATCAAGACGGGCAGCTAAGTCAGCCACATATTTGGCATCCGCTTCAGATTCAGCACCCCGAAGTTGGTGGTTCAGATGAGCCACATAAAGCTTTATGTCAAGTTCGGCCTGGCATCTGGCCAGCACATGCAGCAAGCAAACTGAATCAGCACCACCGGATACTGCCACCACTATCCTCTCCCCGGGCGAAATCAGCTTATGCTGCTGAATAAAATCCTTAACTCTCGACTCCAGTTCAACCATTTTCATAAGCATTGCCCCACTCTGCCCTTCATAGCTAACATTTGAGAGTGTCTAAAGGTGTAGTGCGAGGCTTTGTTGGGTTCCCGCAAAAATCGCAGATTTTTGTGGGTGACTTTAGCCTCGTGCACGACCCTGAAGGGTCGCACTACAAAAACTTTGGGCGTGAAGATTATCGAAGCTGCGCCAGCCAAATCTAGCTTCGAATCCGAGACAAAATTAAACAGCCTTAACATTTTAATAGGTGGTATCATTGAAAGTCACCAGGCGAGTTCCGTAATCCTTAAATTCAAGAATGCTTACTGCCCCAGGTTGCAACTTGAATTTGGTAAAATATTCTAAAGGTAAATCCAATGCCTTAAGCAGAATAGCCATGATAACAAAATAATGACTAACTATTACTACCGTTTCAGCTTTATGCTCTGCCAGCAAGCGTTCCACAGTGACCCAGGACCTTTTTTGCAATTCAACCAGGCTTTCGCCACCAGGCAGTCTTTCCGATACTCCTTTCTGACACCACTGCATTAAAAACTGACCAAAAGATATGCTCGACTTAGAGAAAGAAAAGCCTTCTAATTCACCAAAATCAATCTCCCTGAGTCCGTCGTCTACCTCTACAGGTAATTGATGCTGGCCAGCTATAGCTTCAGCCATAGCCACAGCACGCTTCAAAGGGCTGGAAACTATGACCGTGATGTTTTCATCCTTTAAGGATAATGCTAGCTTATCAGTTTGTTTTATTCCGTCGTCACTTAACTCAGTATCGCTGTTAGCCCCCTGAACACGCCGCTCTTTATTCCAATTAGTCTCCCCATGTCTAACTAAAATAAGCTTCAAGAAATTACCTCCTTAGATTGCTTCTCTGCTTCTTCGCTGTCTGTTCACAGAGTTTACGCCCAGCCAGACAAAGAGTCCAGAGTATGTACTCGTCCACATGATTGGTGACACATTACCAACCCTTGCCTTGTCATTACGAGGGTAATCCGAGCAAACTCGGAACAGGCTCCGTAATCTCCAAGCCGCCACCCACCATAGCTCGGTCGGGGACAAGCCCCGACCCTACGAGATGTAACCCGTAGTGGCGGGGGTCATCCCCGCCTTATTCTCGCAATGGCATAAAAGGCTGTCTGAGGTGTCCACTATCTATCTGAACTAGATCAGCTCAGGGTAACATTCCTTTCAAAATGAGCTTGGTGCGGTGAACGAATTCGGGGCAGGGCAATTGGCTCTTCATCATCATAAAGAATTGAGGAGGCATCCAGCAATTTAACCCTACATCCATGAGTTCGACTTCACCGCTTACCCCCACAGCTAAAGTCACCCACAAAAATCTGCGATTTTTGCGGGAACCCAACAAAGCCTCGCACTACATTTTTAAACAGCCTCAAAGGGATTCTAGCCCTTCTGAAAGCCCTTTCCCAAAACCTCAGCACACCACGATGAGAAATAAACTTAACCTCTTCTCCGCCACCAAAGCTAAGACGCAGGCGCTACATCCTCCTTTTCCCTGGTTACCATAACTTTCTCTATCTTCATTCCACGCATCTCGGTTACAACAAATTTCAGGTTGCGGTATTTCAATTGCTCACCCTGTATGGGTATCCGACCCAGATGGCTAAGAATAAAACCAGCCACAGTCTCGTAATCACCGGTAGGCAGACCCAGCTCCAATTCCTCATTAGCCTCCTCCACACGGAATCCACCATCCAGCCGAAAGGCATTAGCGCCAGCTACCACAAAGTCTCTATCTTCTTCAGTTAATTCATGCCTGATATCGCCCACGATCTCTTCAGTTAACTGCCCCAAGGTAACCATCCCGGCTATGCCTCCAAACTCATCCACAATGATTACTATGTGGTAACCGCCATCTCTCATCTCGGTGAGAAGCTCTCCCAGATGTTTGCTCTCCGGCACAAAGTGAGCCGGCCGCACCAAATCATCAATGAGCATTTCTTCGCTGGCGGAGTCATTGGTTAACTGCATAAGCACATCCTTAGCAAACAAGATGCCCACCACATTATCAGTATTATCTTTATACACTGGAAAACGGCTATACGGCGTTTGAGCATAGATAAGTAGAAAATCGCTTAACTTCATCCCTTGCTCCACCCAGGTAATTTCCGTCCTGGGAATCATTATCTTGCTCACAGGGCAATCAGTAAACTCAAACACCTGGTGTAACATTTTCGCTTCGTTCTCCTCCACCACTCCTTCATCCTCACCGGCGCTTATGGCGGAGCGTATCTCACCCTCGCTAACCAATTCCCTGGCCTCCGCAGACTCAGCTAACATTCTGGTAAACCTTAAACCAATGCGCCCCAATATCAGGACAAAGGGATAAAAACACCATTCTATTATCCTTACCGGATTAATATAAGCTAAAGATAGTCCTTGAGCATGCCGCACAGCCATAGACTTAGGAATAACCTCTCCAAAGACTAAAATCAAGGTGGTCACTCCCACAGTAGCTATGATTGGCCCCCATGGTAAGCCAAAGACTGCTACTGCCATGATGGTGCCCAGTGTAGCCGCAGCCACATTCACCAGGTTATTACCCAGCAAAACAGTGGCTAAAAACCTCTCTGGCTTATCAGCGGCTTGGGCTAGTTGCCTGGCTCCCCTGACTCCACTCTCCACCAAATATCTTATGCGCAGCCTGGGCAAAGAGATAAAAGCTGCTTCAGCGCTAGAAAAGAAAGCTGAAATTACCAGACAAATTAGAAAGGCTAATAAAAGCCAACTATCGCCGTCGTCCAATTAGAGCCACCCCCTGACCTCCCCACTAAACAAACTTACCATATTTCTACAATAAACTCTTGAGCTAAGACCTACACTTATATAAATCATGATAGCATTGACCCATAAATTTGTCAAAACACTGTACTCCTTCTTTGTAGTGGCGGGGTTTATCCCCGCCTTAGCGATTGGGGACAGAGCGGCGTTTGCAAATAAGCGTAGTGCGAGGCTTCAGCCTCGTGCCAGGCAGCCGGGGATGCACGACCTTAAAAGGTCGCACTACGAAAACCAATCGCCGTATGTAATTGCGAGCCCCTTCGCTTTCTGTCATTCTGAGCGCAGCGAAGAATCTGGCGGTGCTCAGGACAGGCTCCGGCGTGGCAATCTCATAAAAAGAGGGGCAGTTAAAAACTGCCCCTCTACGGTCTCTTATTAACGCTCTATACCTATTCTCTTCTCAACCCGAAGACCAGTCCACAGACAAGCGCTATGGCCACCACCACAATGGCTATTATGCCACCCGTGCCCAGTGGACCACCAAACCCTACGGCCGCCTCTGTTGGTGGAACTAGCACGGTGAATTGCCCCGTTTCTCCTTCCACAGATACCTGATAGTTCCCCGGAGTTACCTTGCTCACCGTGAAGACCACAGTCTTGCAGCCACCAGGAGAAACTCCTACTGCCTGGCTCTGCTCCGCATAGCCATTGATATATAAACCCACGCTGTGCGTTCCTCTTTCACCACCATGGTTGGCTATGTTGATGGAAATCTCCACCTGCTGGCCGGGCAGGACCTGCTCAGGTGAGATATGGAGGTTGGAAGCGGCAAAGTTCGCTGACTCAGGCGGCAGGACATAAGGTACTTTAGGTTCTAGCACAGTGATGTAATCTTCTTTTGTTTTAGTATCTGCGCCACCGGGACCGGTCACCGTAAGGCTGACATCATAGCTTCCAACATCAGTATAGGTATGAGATGGATTTCGGGCAGTGCTAGTTGCGTCATCGCCGAAGTCCCATTCCCAGGAATCAATCTCGCCTTCTGACTCATCGGTGAACTCCACTGTCAGCGGTGCAGTACCACTTCTCGGCGAGCCGCTGAAATCAGCGGTTGGCGCCGCTACGGTGCTGATTGCCAGGTCCACGTTCTGGGCTTCTATCCGGAATGTGCCTGTTTGCGGAGCATCGTAATCTTCACCTTCATAGGTGACCACGAAGCTAACCGTCTCGCCCACATCATCGGTAGTACCAGACGCATCCAGCCAGTATTCATTATCATCCAGGTCGGGACGCACAGCCGTTGGCCCTGTTTCCACAGGACCCCATGTAGTGCTTCCCATAGATGCCGCCACGCCAGTACCCGACGGTGCCGCACTGCCATCTACGGTTACCACGCCGTAGAATCCAGTCATAACTGGACCAGGAGTTGGTCCTACCTCAACTTCTATGGCCAGGTCCACATTCCCTGCTTCGTATCCAAAGGTGCCTGTTTGTGAGGCAGAATACTCTTCACCCTCATAGGTGACCACAAAGCTAACTGTGTTGCCAATATCGTCATCAGTACCTGATGCATCCAGCCAGTATTCATTATCCGCCAGGTCAGGGCGCAAGGCTGTTGGTCCTGTTTCTACAGGACCCCATGTAGTACCTCCCATAGATGCCTGCACCAGAGTTCCTGATGGGGCTGGAAGCTCATTTATGGTTACCTCACCATAGAATCCAGTCATGACCGGACCCGAAACATCAGCCAAAGCGAGAAGAGGCATGAGCACAGCCGCTGTAAGTAAGAAAGTAGTTAATATAGCTAAGCTAGCTCTTTTCCTCAATTATCCCCTCCTTTTTTACCATATTTAACTTGTTGGATATGTCCAGACACAATCAGCAGTAGCAGAAACAAGGTACGCCTTGCCATACTCCAAACTGTCCAGGCTATTAAACTGAGGTTCAACGCCCTTTGCCCAACTGAGCCACGTGCCCGCTGGAATTGTTATCGTTGCCTCATCAGCGGTAACCTGATGCCACACCATCACTGCCTCAGCAGGCAAATTAGCTGGAAGGTCAGCATCAATGCCAGGGTAAACTGACACCACTGTCATGCCCTCATACAACTGTATAGTTGCCGGCACCGCCGGGGTAACATCCATAGTGGTATCTCCGCCCACATCATACTGCTCTTCAGGGCCAACCTTCAGCACTCCAGCAAAGGCAGCGTCATCAACCGTGCTACCTGGTGCCGTCACGGAGTACTTGAAGCTCATAGCACTCGCAGTTGTCGCGGCAAAGAAGGTAAACGTTGCCTCCCTGGGATTTGTTTCACTTACCACACCTTCAAGCCCAGCGTCTTCTGGGCCTGAGATAATCTCACACTGGACATCGTAGGTATCGGTGGTGACGAAGGCGAAGTCCTCGGGCAGGGTTTCCACTACCTGGCCCAGAAGAACATTCGTCATATCAATCTCCACCTCAAACTCGGCATTTACCACGACTGAATCAGGTAAATCTCTATCCGCCGCTGGCACAGCTGCCGGGGTGACGTTCATAGTGCTATCGCCACCAACAGGATATTCCTCCTCAGGGCCAACCTTCAGCACTCCAGCAAAAGCAGCTCCTGTAACCGCACTAGACGGTGCCGTCACAGAGTATTTGAAGCTGCTGGCCGTGGCCGAGCTGGCAAAGAAGGTAAACGTCGCCTCCCTTGCTCCTGTTATCTCCCCCGTAACTCCTCCTTCAGGCATCCCTGAGATAACCTCACATTGAACATCAACGGTATCAGTGGTGACAAAGGCAAAGTTCGCCGGCAGGGTTTCCACTACCTGCCCAAATTGAGCATTGGATATGTCAATCTCTACATCAAACTCTGCATTTACCAGTACTGAAGGGGGCAAGTCTCTATCTGCTGCCGGTCCTGCTTCCCCGGTGACGTCCATGGCAGTATCACCGCCGACATCGCTCCAGGTCGCCTCGTCTGGGCTGGGTTTAAGCACCCCGCTGAAGGTAGCACCTGTAACTGGGCTGCTCGGCGCAGTGACCGTATATGTGAAGGTAGCAGGCGTGGCTGAAGCAAAGAAGGTAAATGTTACCACTTGACCGTCTACCGTTGCCGAGACTCCACCTTCAGGCATATTCGAGCCTGCCGCACAGGAAACAAAGGCGAAGTTTGCTGGTAAGGTCTCCACAACCTGACCAAACGTCGTCTCCAGGGTAATTGTCACGTCAAACTCGGCATTTACCAGGACTGAATCAGGCAAATCCCTCTCTGCCGTGTCTGGCGTCGCCATAACTACCCCCGGCACCAAAGCAAGCACTAACATCAAAGTTCCGATTATTGCTATCAACTTTTTTCTCATTCTCATATTTTACCTCTTCTTCATTAAGGCGGTTAGGGCAGGGGCTTTTGCAAGCCCCTGTCCTAGTACCTGCCTCTCAGCAAGCAGTGTGTCCTATGTAGTAGTCGATAACATCGAGTAGCTGACTGATGGTTATAGTACCACCAATGTAATCATCAATAGCGTCCAGAAGCTCACCTATCTCAATGTAGCCGCTCTCATCTTCATCATAGTCGCAAGGCCCGGAAACAATGAGAGTGAGGGTCACTGCAACCGTCTGTGGAGTGTTGGTTGCACCTGGAGCAGTGATGGTAATAGTGCCATTATAGGTATCTTCAGTTAGTCCAGTAATGTCCACTGATACCGTCACGGTGTCGTGCTCGCCAGTGGAGCTTCCACTAGGTGGGCTCTCACTAAGCCAGGCAGCACCATCGCTCACCGACCAATTGAGGGTTGTTCCAGCAGCACCACAGTTCCATATCTCCAGCGGCTGGTCTAGTGGGTTATCCCCACCAACATCGGCGCTGAAGCTCAAGGTTGTCGGGCTGTTGCATATTGTCGGGTATACATCCGGCACCACTGAAAAAGTGTTGATGTACAATCCGGTGCCATCAACAGCGTCGTAGACGAACTTAGCCCTGACCCAGACGGTTGTCGTCTCATACGAGTCCTCGGTCTTGAATGAGCTCACCAGAATGTAGTCTCCATCATCGTTGTAAGTTGGGTCAGTGATGTCAGGGAGCTCAGGCAGGACAAACTCAGTGTAGTGCCAGGGGAGTGTCTCGATGTTTATCCAGCGCCACAGCTCATCGCCATTCACCTGTTCGAATTTCTCTTCCAGCAGGTTGGTGTCAAACCTGGGCTCTTTCTCCTCGATTACCCAGTAGATGAGGAGGTCGCCATCAAGGGCGCCAACATCCTCAATCCATCTCTCGGCGATGGTATCGTAGTCGTTGGATAAGAAGTCAACGGTGCCACAGC
>JAUWHW010000025.1 GCA_030605665.1 Dehalococcoidia bacterium
ATGCTTGAATTTGAACGAGAAATCAAAATTAAACAGCCTCGACAAGGCAAGGAGGTAATATGTCATCAGTCATGTGAACGAGTACGGGAGCTTGCCAGAAGAGAGATAGGTGTGATATGCTACTTTTGTTAGTATATCCTAACAAATAGAATAGCTAAGCTAGTACTGTGCCGAAAAGAACGATAGTAAGACAGCAAAGCCCCAGTATGGAAGACTATCTTGAGTCGATATCGATGCTGGCCCAGGAGAGGAAGGCGGTGAGAGTAACCCAGATCAGTAAGGCGCTGGGAGTGAAGAAACCCAGCGTTACCTCTGCCCTCAAGAAACTTTCAAAAGAGGAACTTGTCGAGCATGAAAGGTATGGATATGTGAAACTTACTGACGCGGGCCAGAAGATAGCTGAAGATGTTTTTCATCGTCATGAAACATTACGTCACTTTCTGGGTGAAATATTGGGTGTCGACCCTGAGATAGCCTCGGAAGATGCGTGCAAGATGGAACACACTGTTAGTCCGAGCACTTTGGAAAGGCTGGCGAAGTTCGTCGACTTTGTGTTGAACCGACCGCGCGGGAAACCTGAGTGGCTGAAAGGCTTCAACTATTACTTTGAGCATGGAGACCTTCCCTCAGAATACATGGCAAGGTGCTCAAGGGACAAATAGATATTTTTTTGAAGTTAAAAAGTTAGCCAACGCTAACAATAGGAAAGGATACGATTTATGCGTGACCGGAAGCTGGTAACTTTGGCTCGAATGCAGTCTGGGCAGAGTGGCATAGTGGCCCAAATTCAAGGTGGACATGGCCTAGTTAATCGTCTTAGCGCCCTAGGTATTATACCAGGTAAGAAGATAATCAAGATTGGTTCTATGCTTATGCGAGGGCCGGTAACCATTCAGATAGATAGGGCTCAGGTGGCTATTGGTTTTGGCATGGCTAACAAGATAATAGTAGAGCTAGATTAAGGTGAAGATACTCCTCGTAGGCAGTCCTAACGTGGGCAAGAGTGTCATCTTTTCCCGCCTAACTGGAGTGCATGTAATTGCTTCTAATTATCCCGGTACGACGATAAGCTACACTCGAGGATTTATGAAGATGGGAGAAGAGACAGTTGAAGTTATTGATGTGCCTGGCACCTATACTCTGGAGCCAACCTGTGAAGCCGAAGAAATAGCCTTACGAATGCTTAACACCGGAGATATAGTCATAAATGTGGTTAATGCTACCAATTTGGAGAGAAATCTTTATCTAACCTTGCAACTATTAGAGAAGCATATTCCAGTGGTTATCGCCTTGAATCTGTGGGACGATACCAAGCATCGTGGAATACATATTGATTTAGACAAACTGAAGGCATTTTTAGGGGTGCCGGTTGTTCCTACTGTAGCTGTAACTGGTCAGGGGATAAAGGAACTGGTGGAGAATATTCCCCAGGCTACTTCACCTGATGCTGCTGTGCGCAGTCGTGATGAGCGCTGGACTACTGTTGGTAGCATCATAGACCAGGTTCAGCATATTACCCATCGCCACCACACCTGGTCTGAACGTCTGGAGGATGCCAGTGTAAAGCCATTAACTGGGGGCATTATAGCCTTAGCTGTTCTAGCCAGTGCTTTTCTGGTGATCCGTTTCATTGGCGAAAGCCTAATTGCCTATGTGCTTGACCCTTTATTCGACAATCTGTGGGCGCCGGTGGTATTGAAGCTAAGCCACCTCATGGGTGGTGGTTTTCTCCACGATATTGTGATTGGTAAAGTAACCGCTGGGGAAGTGAACTTTGTTGAGTCCTTTGGGCTACTATCCACTGGGCTCTATGTTCCTTTTGGCATGGTTCTACCTTATATTATCTCTTTCTATCTGGTGCTTGGGCTGCTTGAGGATATAGGTTATCTACCACGGCTGGCAGTTTTAATGGATACCATTATGCACCGCCTAGGCTTACACGGTTACGCTATCATTCCCACTCTGCTCGGGTTTGGTTGTAATGTGCCAGCTATCCTGGCCACCCGTATTCTGGAAAGCAAAAGAGAGAGGTTTATCGCCGCGACACTAATATCTATCGCCGTACCATGCGCTGCTTTGCAGGCGATGATTTTTGGCCTGGTTGGTCAACATGGTGTGCAGTATGTAGCTATTGTCTACGGAACACTATTCATAGTCTGGATTATTCTGGGAATTATACTCAACCATGTAGTAAAAGGATTTAGCCCTGAGCTACTAATTGAGATACCGCCCTATCGTCTGCCATCATGGCGAGCCGTGCTGCAAAAGCTGTGGATGAGGGTCTATGGCTTCTTGGCAGAGGCTGTTCCTATAATTTTAGGAGCTGTCTTGGTAATGAATATACTTTACTTCTTTGGGGTTTTTGATGCTATTGCCAATTTTACAGCGCCGGTAGTGACTGGTCTTTTGGGACTACCTAAGGAGGCAGTAACGGCTATCGTTATCGGCTTTCTGCGTAAGGATGTGGCTCTGGGTATGCTGGCTCCATTAGCATTGACTGCTGAGCAATTGGTAGTAGGCAGTGTGGTCTTGACTATGTTTTTCCCCTGTATTGCTACCTTTGTCGTTATTCTCAGGGAGCTTGGCGTGGTAAATTTGCTTAAAGCAACAGGAATAATGATTACTGCTGTCTTAGTAGTGGGGGGGATATTAAACCTAATCCTATAAAGGATAACAAAAGTCCAGATTGTATTATGGGTGATAAAAAGGCTGGCTATTTTTGTGTATAGATATCAAAGGACGATTTCTAACCAGCAACTGTCACCGGTATAATAGGGTCAGCTAATTGTTGTGCTCAGCATTGTTTACTAGCGAGTCTTTGAGACTTCCAGGGATAAGAGATGTGGAATTTGTTCCGGTTGAGGATAGTTTGCTTGGGTATCATGGTCGCTCTGGCGGGCGTGATTCTATTTTCTAGTGGGTGCATAGCCCACAAAGAAGATAGCCAGCATCAATTACAGCAAATAGCTAAGCCGTACGCCTTCAATTTTGTTTCCTGGGAACTGCACGCGCTTTCCTCCCTACCAAAGGAAATATTCTGTAAAGAAAGTGAGGCTAATCAGGAAACAAAACTGTGTAATCAAATAAAGACTGTACTGGCAGATAATGGCATATCTGTATTTCCACCTATCACTTTCAGGCTCGAAAAGCCGCCTCATCTGCTGGTGGTATCGCCGCGAGAGAAGATAGTATATTTGGACAGGATGGTGCTGCGCCAGGAGCTCAGCGTGGCGGAGATGGAAAGGCTCGAGGCTCAAATTGAGGAACTAGGCCTATCATCCCTTGTTGTAGGACTTGGAGGTTTGGGAGCTACCTATCCACCAATAATCAGCGACCGTCTTAATCTGACTGACACCGTCAATACGGCGGTGGAGGAATGGCTTCACCAGTACCTTGCTTTCAGACCGTTGGGCTTTCTCTACCTGCTTGACTCAGTTGGCATCAGGCGGAACTCTGAGGTGATAATAATGAATGAAACTCTAGCGGGCATGGTCAGCCAGGAGATCAGCTCCGAGGTTTATGCCAGATATTACCAGGGGCAGGAAGAAGTGAAAGTAGACCGCAATGCCCTGGAGTTCGATTTTGACGCTGAGATGAGAGAGACCCGCAAGACTGTGGATAGTTACCTTTCTCAGGGAAAAATTGAGGAGGCGGAGTATTACATGGAGGAGAGAAGAAAGGAATTTGTGGCACATGGTTATTACATCAGGAAGCTTAACCAGGCCTATTTTGCCTTCCATGGCATCTATGCTCAGGACCCAGCCTCGGTTAGTCCAGTTTATAAGGATCTGAAGCAACTCAGGGCTAAAATTCCCTCGCTCAAGCATTTCCTGGACAAGGTAGCCGCCATGAGGAGCTACGCCGAGTTGATAGAAGCATTGCAGCAGTAGTTCCCGGGTTGCCGGGACGAGACACCTGAGGCACCTACTGTCGACCTGGCCTTTTGCTGACAAGGTCTACGGCTGTAATGCCTTCCATCTATTCTACTGCCAAAATACAATTGTTACGACATTCAGTGCCTTCTTAATTGCCTAGTTGCACTTTATAGCGGAATGTGCAATAAGCGTGGATGATCTGATCAGTTTCCTTAGTACAGGCGTATTGGACACTTGCGGGGGCAAACCAAGAATGCCAAGGTCAGAAAAGTTAAGAGAGCATGACTCGAGCATCAACTACCACATACCCGTTGTTTCGCTCCAGCACTTTCACTGGATTAAGGTCCAACTCCGCTATTTGGGGCAAGTCTTCCACCATAGCTGAGACCCTCAGCAGGAGCTCCTCAAGAGCCTCTGTGTCACAGGGTTTCGCTCCTCGCCAGCCTTCAAGAAGCTGATAAGCCTTGACCGAGCGAACCATCTCTCGGGCATCGACATCAGTTAGAGGGTGAATGCGAAAGGTGACGTCTTTAAATAATTCAGTATAAACCCCGCCCATGCCGAACAGGATTAAGGGGCCAAGAGAAGGGTCCTGGGTTACGCCAACGATCACCTCGATTCCCCCAGATATCATTTCTTGAACAGTTACACCTTGCATCTCATCCTCTCTTCCGATACTGGCCAGGTGCTCCCTGATTTGGCTAAAGGCACGCTCCACTTCCCTCTGCGAGCTGAGGTCAAGGATTACGCCGCCAACTTCCGTCTTATGAACTATTGTGCTGGAGAGAAGCTTCACAGCCACAGGGAAACCGAGCGCCTCGGCTGCTCTCTCTGCTTCCCTGGCAGTCGCCGCTGACTTTGACTGTACCACGCGAATGCCATAAGATCCCAGAAGCCCGATGACGGAGGTGGCATCTAGCCACAAAGGCCGGGCTGTGCTTCGCTCCAAAGCCGATTTGACCAATTGCTCGGCCTTCTTCTTATCAACACCTCCTATCTCTGGAATTATCCCCTTTGGTCTCTTCAGCCACTCGCTATACTCACAAGCCTTGGCCAGTGCAACTGCCGTAGCCTCTGGGAATGTAAAACAGGGGACATGCCCTTCTTCTGAGCCTAGCTCTATGCTGGCCCCACGCCAACCCATAAATGAAGCCACCAGTGTCTTGCCTTGTTGGCGAAACTGCGGCGCTATCTCACGGATGCTACCAGCTACTGCTTCAGGCTGTGTAAGTATCGGAGGGATAAAGATGACAATCACGATATCTATGCGGTCATCTTGCGCCAGAAGCTTCAGCGCCTGGCTGTACTCCTCAGCAGTAGCTTCAGCCGCCATATCGATCGGGTTGGCAAAACTGGCTCGGCATGGCAGGAAGTCCTTTAACCGGGAAAGAGTCTTATCTGAAAGAGTCGGCAATTCAAGGCCTCTGGCAGCACAGGCATCAGCAGTCAGGATTCCAGGACCACCGCCGTTGGTAAGAATAGCCACCCTTCTTCCTGAAGGTATGGGTTGATGAGATAGCAGGTTGGCTACGTCAAAGAGCTCCTCTAGTGTATCTACTCGGATTATCCCAGCTTGGGTAAACAGGGCTTCGGAAGCTACTTCGGCCGTAGCCAGCGCCCCGGTATGAGATGCGGCAGCTCTGGCCCCGGCTGTGGTACCTCCACTTTTTACCGCTACTATCGGCTTGGTAGGTGTTATGCTGTGGGCTATGCGAGCAAACTTTCTCGGATTGCCAAAAGATTCCAGATAAAGGAGGATGACATTAGTAGCAGGGTCTTCTTCCCAGTACTGTAGCAAGTCATTGCTGGATACATCAGCCCTGTTTCCTATGCTGACAAAGGTAGACAGACCAATATTCAGGCTTCGTGTATACTCCAGGATAGCCAGTCCAAGGGCACCGCTCTGGGTGCCTAAGGCAATATTGCCTGCAGGAGGAAAAATAGAGGAGAAGGTAGCATTCATATTGACCTGGGGGTCGGTATTGATTATTCCCATGCAGTTGGGACCTACCAGTCGCATTCCATAGCTGCGAGCTATCTCAAGCAACCTTTCTTGCCTATCTATCCCTTCAGCCCCGCTCTCTCCGAAACCAGCTGATACCACCACAATGCCTCGCACCCCTTTCCGCCCGCACTGTTCCACCACCTGGTGAACTATTTCTGTTGGAACAATGACCACCGCCAGATCCACCTCCCCCGGTATATCGAGAACGGATGGGTATGCCTTTACCGAGGCCACCACTTCGGCGTTCGGATTCACCGGATAAACGACGCCATTAAACTCCTGGTGCAATATGTTATGAAAGAGCTTATTGCCAATGGTCCCCTGTCTTCGCGAGGCTCCAATAACAGCTATGGAGTGGGGCTTGAGTAGAGCACTCAGTGAGGCTATAGCGGTAACTTTCTCTCGCGGCATAGCAGTCATTTTTGGCCATTTCCCAGGCTATAAAATTGTGGCGTCTCTGAGCCGTTCAGCGGAATGAGCATTCTCTTGTGCATTTTGGTGCCTCGGATTGTGGCTTTGATGGTATGATAGAATACATGCTTGGGGGAAATCAATGTGGTGTCCTTGCACCTCTTTGTGTGATGTGCCCCTTTTGCAACGAAACAGCGAGATATTGGGTAATACGGAATTCCAATTTACTTGAGTTCTTTATCAGTAAGCTTTATAATAGGTATTAAAGGAGGTATTAAAGTGGGTAGAGCGGTAAAGATAAACATTACCTTGCCTGAGGAGGAGCTAAGAGAAGTAGATGCCTTTATTCAAAAACAAGGAAATACCAGGAGCGGACTTATCCAGCAAGCACTGCAATTTTACATAGAGCGGAAAGAGAAAGAGGAAAGGGAGAAAGAAAAACAGGAGGAGATGAGAAGGGCGGTTTTAGAAATGAAGCAGTTGCGGGAAAAGTCGGGCGAGTGGGATGGGGTAGCTGAAGTAAGAAAGTGGAGGGAAGTAAGATGAGGGTGCCCTCAAGGTATGTGGTGGATGCTAGTATTGTAGTTAAGTGGTTCTCTAAGTTCGAGAATGATGTGAAATACGCGCAAAAGTTGCTGAATAGCTACATTGAAGGAAGATCCTCACTTGTGAGTTCCTCCTTGGTTTTATACGAAATTTGCAATGCCCTTCGTTTTAATCCGAATTTCGGCCGGGAAGATGTATCGAGAGCAATCGGGAGTCTACTTAAACTGGGGTTTGAGCTGGTGGATTTTTCCGAAGTTTTTGAACCAGCGATAGAGCTTGCTTTTTCTCAAGACATCACCATATATGATGCGGCATACATTGCAGTTTCACAGACACGCCATATCCCATTGCTCACTGCTGATTATAAGCTCCTGGCCAAGATAGAGACTCTCCCTCTGGTCATCCCTTTAAGGGAAATGAAGTTTTAAACTCAGTTATTTTCCCACTGCCGCGGGATTATACTAAATGAACTTCTCTGACACCATGAGGTCGAGGGGAAACTAGGCGAATCTATAACTGCATCGCCTTGGTGAGTCCGAAGCGTATAGTAGCCTTGAGAGCCACCACAGCGGCTGGTAGAATTGCACTCTGTTATAGGGGGTCATTTTGTTATGAAAATAAGAACAATCACAACAGGAGTTAACTTATCCTATCCAGTAGAAGAATTGCAAATCAAGAAAATTGCTGAATTTAGTTTGAGAGCAAGAAAGATTTTTGAGAATAATGGCTATGAAGTACAAACGCTGAGAATCACTACCCAGCCCTGGACAGAATATCTGGGTACATTAAGCCAGAACCAGGTAATTGATGAAATAAAAAATATAGAGAAAATCTGTATAAATAATGGAATCGACTTTGTCAGCATAGGGACAGTTGCCGACCCGAAGTTTATAGACTTAATTCCAGAAATAAATAAAGCAACTTCTATAGTTTCGGCTTCGGTGACAGCAGGCAATATGACAGGCGGCATAAATTATGAAGCTGCAAAGAGGGCAGCAAATGTAGTGGTGAGAATTTCAAAAGAAACAGACAGAGGTTATGGAAATTTCCGCTTTGCTACCCTTTCAAATTGCCCGCCAGATATTCCATTTTTCCCGGCAAGTTATCATAAAGGCAAAACTTGCTTTTCCATAGGTTTAGAATGCAGTGATTTGGTTTCAAAAGCCTTTGAGAAATCAAAAAATCTAATTGAAGCTGAAAAAAACCTTGAATCCATTTTTACCATTGAACTTAAAAAGATTGAAAAAACTGCAAAAGAAATCGAGAAAAAGGAGAAGATTCTCTTAAAGGGAATTGACATTTCCCCAGCACCATCCTTACAAAAAAATGAAAGCATTGCTTTCGCCTTTGAAAAGCTAAATTTGGGTAAGTTTGGCGCTCCTGGAACTCTTGCTATTTCGGGAATGATTACAAAAGTTTTACAATCAATTGACGTTAAAAAATGCGGATACTCTGGGCTAATGTTGCCTGTTTTGGAGGATTTTGGTCTGGCCACCAGGTGCAGCGAAGGACTTTTTGGTGTTGATGCTATTTTACTTTATTCTGCTGTTTGTGGCACTGGTTTAGATTGTATTCCACTGCCTGGAAACGTTTCTGAGGATAAAGTTTATGCTATTTTGCTGGATATGACCACACTAGCTATAAAATTAAACAAGCCGCTTTCGGCAAGATTGCTTCCGGTTCCAAATAAAAACGCTGCAGAAATAACTCATTTTGAATCACCTTATCTGGTTGATTGCAAAATATTAGAAGTAAAATAGCTGTCCGCTCCGAAAACTCTTCAGCTCTAAAGAAGATGAGGAAGGGTGTTGCTTGTCTATTAAGATAGTTTCTCCGCTCTAGCTCCGTGATCTAGTTCAGATAGATGGTGGATACTTCAGGTGGTTCTTTATATCATTGCAAGCCGAAGCCTGGCAATCTTCAGGAAAAATCCCCTCTCTCTTGATGAGAGAGCTGTTTTATTCCTGTTTCCCCTCTCCCTTGATGGGAGAGGGCTAGGGTGAGGGTGAAATTTCACCCTCCCTCTAACTCCCTCCCGCCAGGGGAGGGAGTATCAGCATAGATTGCCTTGGCGCTTGGAATATCAAGGTCGGAATGCCTCTCTAATCGATTATCTATAATGTCATGTGTGAGCATTGGTCACTCCTGTAGCAGTTTTGGGTAGTTGGTGCGGAGCCATTTTATCACAGAAGCACGGAGATTCCTTGCCAGAATTACCATCTCTTTAACCTCCTGGTTAGATACTACCCCCGCCCGTTCATAGTCGCTGATGTTCCGTTTCTTTCGGAACTCATGAAATTGGGTAATCAGTCTGGCATCAGCCCTGATGGTATAGACAAGCGACTGGATCACCCGATAGTAGTGGGTATTGCGTGCAGCACAGTAGCCAGCTGCGGCCAGAGCTGCAGTGGCCATCTGGAGAGCAGCGTTATAGGCGATATTTAATTTCCAGTCCGAGCTCAACCCAGCTGTCTGGCAGTTATCCAGGTCGCGATCCACTACGCTCAGTAGGTCTGCAATCTCCCGAGGGCTAGTTTGGTGTTCAATCAGCCAAGCGTTTTTCAACCAGTCGCGCAAGCTGATGTTCATCTCCAATTACGTATATTTTACTTTCGCTCAAGACTGACTTGAGGAAATGATGCCCCTCGGTGATTTTACTTTTAAACTCGGCAGGGGGATATACTGTGGGATTGATTTCCCGCCTTAGCGTCTCCTGTGCAGGGCCGAGTCTCTCAACGACCTCGGCGAATGACACTTCGCCCACTACCAAGATGTCCACGTCACTGGACTGGTATTCCGAGCTACGGGCTACAGAACCATAGATTAGGGCAATCGAGATGTTATCTACCAGTGGAGCCAGGGCAGAGCGTAATATATCTCCAACCCCGGCTGTCTTGGCCACGAAGCTTTTCAGTTCAGTAAAGACGGGACATTCCATATTAGCCTGATAATAAATCTGCTTGCCTCTTACAGTCCGCCGGATAATTCCTGCAGCGGAAAGCTGTTTCAATTCCCTTTGCATGGCACCAAGACCTGTGCCGGAGAAGCGGGCGATCTGACGTAGGTAAAAGGACTCATCGGCATGGCTGTAAAGCAGGGATAGAATCGCTCGGCGGGTCTTGCCAAACAGGGCCGCAGACAGATTATAGCTTCCAGTCATTGTACTCATTATGGGGACAATTGTACCCTTTTTAGTTACTGTATTCAAGGCTCTCTCTTAACTGCCTTCATATAATGGTTAATTTCATCCAGAGATAGCCTTCGCAGAGCAATGCAGGTTATCAATTATTGAACCCAGTTAAGGAGGTTCAATTTATTTTGCAGGTTGGCGAAAAACATCATGGAGTTTTACCTCCGCCCTATAGCTTGTAAAAACCATCTTCGTTAATTCCAAGCTGCTTAAGGATGTCTGAGAGGAAATAGGGGCTGATGCTTTATACCCCTACCCCAACCCAACTGGTGCCAATTTCATCAGGGATTTCCTCACCATGCTCTTTACGATATTCAAGGCAAAGCTCAAGTACCTCTTTGATATTAGTCAAGCATTCCTCATAGGTCTCACCTTGAGCATGGGCTTCTGGAATAAGAGGGCAACTGACTATATAGAATCCGTCAGGTGCTTTCCTGATTATGGTAGTGTATTGCATTTTCTCTCTATCAAATCAATTATAGCATAATCATGCCAGAACTCTAATCTCAGGCTATGTGACTGATTGGTCAACTTTGGCATATTCACTATCAATCTTTCCTTGTAGCCCAATGGTCAATCGGATTGCCCTGACTACCTTCATATGATGGTTTATTTCATCCAGAGATAGCTTCCGCCCCTTTCTATACTTTGAATATTTCTTTACTTAAGAAGCTAAGGGAAAGGGAGTTGAGAATTTACCTATAATGGTATTTCGATACAGTAGAGCGGTTAAACCACCTCTCTACAGCTTCGGGCTCAATTATTATTGGGTATTCTCTTAACCTTCTCGTGAAGAAGTAATTTTCCCCTCATTTTTACTTCAGTTTTTTATCCGCAAGCTTTATGGTGGGTATAAAACCAGGAGCTCACAATAGAACCCATAGTCTGCACATTTACAAATTGACGAAATGTTTGACGTAAACACATAATAGCCGTCTTTGGATTGACTATTATGACAACTAGAGATAGGATATAGATAGATCTCCGCTATTTATTTGATATGAGCACGGATACAACGTTTATTATCAATGAAGGTGAAGGTAACCTCCGGGATAGATTCCGAGTACTGATAAAGGATACCCGGCTCTTCGATGCCTTGGTTGGCTATTTCTATACCAGTGGCTTCTATGCGCTTTATAAATCGCTGGAAAACACTGACAAAATCAGAATTCTCATCGGGATAAGCACAAGCAGACAAACCGTTAGCTTAATTTAACAATCTCAATCTCCAATACAGGGAATCTTTCAATTCTCTCATGCTGAGGCGAAAGAGAAATTCTCAGATACTATTGCTGAGGAAATGGAAAACTCAGAAGATAGCAGCAATGTAGAAGAGGGTGTAAGTAAGTTCCTGGAATGGCTCCACAATGGTAAGTTGGAGATTAGAGCTTATCCTTCGGAAAATATTCATGCCAAACTGTACATCATAGGCAAATAGCCATGAAGAAGCCACAAAATAATTATGCCTTTATTGACAGCCAGAACCTTAACCTTTCAATTCGTAGCCAGGGATGGATTCTAGATTTTGGGAAGCTCAGACAATATCTTCGTGACAAATACAGCATTACTAAGGCTTTTCTCTTTATCGGTTATGTTTATGACAATCAAGATTTGTACACTGCCTTGCAAAAAGACGGCTACATCCTGATCTTCAAGCCAACTCTCAGATTGCCAGATGGTCGAGTAAAGGGGAATATTGATGCTGATTTAGTTCTTCATGCCATGATTGAGTATAAGAACTATGACAAAGCCCTTATTGTTACCGGAGACGGTGATTTCTATTGCTTGGTGGATTATCTCAGGAAGAACGATAGGCTGTTAAAGTTGATGATTCCGAATAAATATGCGTTCTCCTCCTTATTCAGGAAAATTATGCCCCATGTCGTATTCATGAACGACCTCAGAGGCAAACTGGAGTATAATAAAAATGCTAAATAAGAAAGAGAGGCATTACCGCGGGACGGAACCCTTTGGATGGCCTCTCATCGTGATGCTGATTATAATGATAGCAAACACACATTTTGTTGTCAAATTGACCCATGGATAAACTAGCTGACACATAAAAATGGTATAAATATACCTGCCGGTATTAAACATATGCTCGGCTGTTTCCAAGTCGTAGCAGGCAGAGTCTAACCAGTTCTTAACTTCCCTTTTCATATCTGTATTTTACAAATAATGCGGTCGTAATGCTATCCAAGATTCCTTTCGGTAGAGTTCACATCATTCTGAGTAGGAAGCGTAAGTAATTGATTTATTTCACAACTTGCGGTGGTGCGACTAGATGGTGGATTTTAGTGTATATGGGGTCAATTCTCCATTGTAGCCCAATGGTCAATCGGATTGCCGTGGCCACTTTCATATAATGGTTAATTTCATCCAGAGACAGCTGACGGCTCTTTCTAATACATCAAAAATGTGGGCGACTCCAATGGGATTCGAACCCCCCAAATTACACAAGCAAGATGACGAGTAATCCTGACTTCAAATAAGGACATTCCCGGTTTAAGTATGTTAATAACAGGCACGACCTAATCTGGGCCATTCTCCCCGATTGAGGGTAGACACGATTTTTCTAGTGCAGCCCAAGGATATGAAGGAAACCAAATTCATTTACTGAAGGTACGGCTCAGATGATATTGAACGCTCTAAGGTCTTGAAAAGTTCCTCTTCGCTTTTCAAGACTTTCGATTCGTCTACCAATATGACCATCCTGAATTCCCTTTCCCGCCCAAATCGGAGAAATCGTCCCCATCTCTGTTCAAAAACAAGTGTGTTCAGAGGCAAATCGTAGTTGATGCATTCATCAACATACTCAAGATTTACTCCTGTCGAAGCTGCGTCAGTTGTAATAAGAATGCCACCGTTCTCATGGAACGCCTTCATCCTATCTTGGCGATCAGTGAGATTTAGGCTACTGGTCAACGAATACACTTCTCCAGCTACTTCTCTGAGATTCGAACTGAGGTACTCTACAGTATTTACAAAGGAACTCCAGATGCAAAGGTGGTGGGTTTCCTTCCCCTTGAATCGTTGCGTCACGTAGGAAATCAGCGCGTCTAACTTGGAATCACTCGGGATCTCCTCAATTTGGTCCAATAACAATTCTAGCTTCTGATACATGGCCAGAAAGTCGTGAGGTTTAACTGTTGTGCCATCGGGCAATTCATCGATTATCTCTACATCTTCGACTAATAGACTAAGCTGTCGGGGGATTCTATTCACATCTTCATCGGCCAGTGGAACACCGTGCATAATCTTGTTCCGCATAGGCCTCCAGATATCATGAAGCCGATGCAGCACCTTCTCAGTCGTATATAGGCTTGAAGACGCAGTTCTCAGAATATTTATCTCTTGTAACTTCCCGTATGACCATTTACCAGTTAGTTGCCTAGCGAATTCATACAATTCATTCAGAAAGATACGCTCTTCTTCTGTTCTATGGTAATAGACCGATATTAACTTCTTTTCAAATGAAATGAAGAGGTGCCGCCCGTTCCAGTCGACAACATCTTGGTATCTGACCCTTGTGACCACATCATCTTCAAGCTGTGGTGCCAATGTCGTCAGTAATAACGCACGAGGAGCTGCACCAGACTTCTTTAATCGGTCAAACAATGTCTTACGCTTTCCAGTGAGTAAATGGCTTTCATCAATTACTACAAGATCCCAGATCGTGCCACTTAGGTTTATCGCCATGTCATCACGTTTCGCGAGGTCCATGCTCATCAAGATGATGGCAGGAAGGGGCCATGGTGTCTCACTCAGAGGGGTGCTTGATTCAAGCTCCAAGTATGTTTTCCGGTCAACTATTATCGGAGTACAAGCCACCCCCATAGTTAACAGCTGGGACTGCCATTGGCTGAGAACTGGGGTTGGAGCAAGGATCAGAATTCTCTTTTGCGCATCCTCTTCCAGCTCGTGGGCAATGAGGGCCACCACCATGATCATCTTACCTATGCCGGTCGGCGCAACTAACTCCCTGTATGGCTTGTTTCTATCTTCAACGAAGCTAAGGGCAAATTCTGCCTGAAATGGCAATAATCCTTTAGCACGAAAATAATCAAGACTTATCTTCTTAGCCATTTTGCTCAATCTTCCTAGCTGCTTCTAGCTTTCTAATTCTCTTTAGAAGCCAATGTCTGACGTCTCTGAGGATATCATACTCCTCAGCCGTAAGATCTCGTTTAAAATGAAATACATTGTTTCTCAACGCTGGCAGCCGCTCAAGTTTAGTCTGAGTCACTGAATAAACCCCACCGAAGGCATCCTTGAATCTTTCCCAGAACCCTTTGAAGGTCAGAATTGAGACATAATCGCTTAAACTCATTTCTTCTAGAGAATCGGGTACCCGACGTGATTTAGCTTCGTAATATTTCCTCACACATTTATTGATGCACTCCCGTAGTTGCTGCTCATCGACCGACGATCTCATTAGTTCACGAATGGCAAGTTCGATTTCACCAAGCATAACATATGCACTGGCTACTTCGTAAAAATAACGCAAGGCATCTATGGTCGTGACTATACCTTGAAGCCTACTTTCAGAGCCAATTAGCACGGCGTCCATTAACTCAAACTCATCTAGTAATGCTGAAAGCTCGTCTGAAATCTGTGCAAACCTTAAATCTTCGCAAAACGCTTCTACAGGTAATCCACCTGGGTCATGCTCCTTCTTACTCAATCGTAAGATTCCCTCTGCGAAGGAGCGGTACGAAAAGACGCCTAGCACTTCGTTACCAGCCAAAATGGGGACTTGACTGAGGTTATGTCTTTTCATGAGGTCTAGCGCATCGTGAGCAATTATATTAGGAGCCACGGTGATCAGCTCCTGCTCATCAGACAGCATTCGTCCTACGCGATGAAACAGGTCCTTTAGTGACCGCTCCTTCATTACACTATTTCCCAACATATTTTATCCATTAGCTCTATAGTTGCTCCTGCTTTTGTTCCGGCTTTACTCCGCTTCGATTCACCTTATCTTAGGTGGGTTTTCAGATGAGGAGGTCCTTCTGCTAAAAGACCTTGAACAAAAGACTCCCAAGACCCATCTTTACCAACAGCGGCTTCGGTTACTGAACTCCGAGAAGCCTTGTTCAGACTATGGATGAAGTCTTTCCAGTCATTTATGCTAACCTGTCCTGAATCTGGACGCATAACATCGCGCAATGATAGTTGATCGAACACCTCCTCGGGTTCTAAGCGAACCGCTAGTTCTATATTGTTTTCAAAGCCGGCCCAGGTTAGATTACATGACTCCAGAAGTGCACCAATACGAAGCCTATAAACATTAGAAGCCAGAGCTTTTATGCCGCTTGGTCTTGGATTTTCAGCAAGCCTTCTTATTTGATTAATAATTCTTTCCCGCTTTCTCATTGGAATTTTGGCAAGCTCTTTTTCAACCTTGGAGCTTGCCACACGTATCTCATACATTTAAGCTTCCTTCTCCAGCTCCTTTATAACTTCCTCAAATAATCGCCCTCCAGTTTTTCGGTATTCGCTCTCAGCTTCCATCATGGCTCTTAGATCCTCTTTATCCTCCAGAGCCTCCCTTCTTTCAAGCCACTCTTGGAACGCCTCGGTAGTGATTTCTCGAATCGATTTGCCTCGATCGATAGCAGCAATCTTTATCGCCTTAAGGAGTTCCTCACTTCCTAAATCTACAGTTATTCGCGTTCCTTTAGCCATACTCACCTCCTTCGCTTGCATTATAACATAAAGACATAAAAATGGGTAGCTGCTATACAAAAGTTATTTCATCCAAAAAGGTTTTCAATTCTTCGGCAACCATTTCTGGTAGAGTATTAATGACCCATGCATCGCATAGCCTCTCCAATGGGCCAGTATCGTTGGTGTAGACTTTTTCCAAGCATGTGCGAGAAATAAGCTTGATATTTTTAGGCTTATTTATGGCTGGTTATAAGTTTTCAAAAAATCGTCTCTGGATATTCCAGCTTGGGTGCATATTGTTCTTAGTGTTGAACTCTTGAGCTTGGGATGGTTAGGCATTGTCAAAGGCGTTTTACTACCATCAGGATTTTCACGTACCATAGCAATATGCTCCTTCTCTCTGACAAGCTCGAACCCAAGAAGTTCAAAAGCTTTTATAACTCGCCTCTTAGGAGCATCGATTGGGAATTTCCTCTCAAACATTCACTTTGGTTTCAGTAATGAAAGCCTCAAGAACGGGGGGCTCCGATTCAATCACTTCTTTGCCAAAGGTCTCAATATGAAACTGGATAGCTGATTTCACATCTGACAAGGCTTCTTCATAAGTATCCCCTTGCCCTACCACGATGCCTTTCAAGCCCAGGGGATATGCTACATACCCATCAGGGGTCTTTTCTACTACAATTTTAAACTGATGTGCCATAATTTACCTCCGATTTTACGTTCTTTACGTTTCAAAGAAGCAAGCTAAATCATACTCTTGTGTTACCAATTATAGCACTACTACCGCTGCAAATTTTGTGCTATAACTTATTTCGCAACGTCCTCAAGCAGGGTGTTCAAACAATATGGATTCTCATGGTCATTTCTGTGCCATTACATAGTTTCTCAGCGTGCCTATGTGCTCAATTTTTACTTCGACAACATCACCAGGCAGCATGCGTCCGACACCTGAGGGAGTCCCTGTAGCAATGACATCGCCAGGCAGCAGCGTCATTATATTGGAGATAAAGCTTACCAGCACATCTACAGGAAAGATAAGGTCGCTTGTCTGTGCAGACTGGCGAAGCTTACCATTGAGATAAGTTTCAAGCTTCAGGTTATCAGGGGAAATATCAGTTACTATGTAGGGGCCTATTGGGGCAAAGGTGTCGTAGCTTTTGGCTCGAGTCCATTGGCCATCATCTCGCTGTTCATACCTGGCGGAAACATCGTTAAAGCAGGTGTAGCCCAATATGTATTCTCTGGCTTTTGCTCTGCCCACCGCTCTGGCCTTTCTCCCAATAACTACAGCCAGTTCACCTTCATAATCCACACGTTTTGAGGCTGGGGGATAGACAATTTTATCCTCTGGTCCTATAACTGCAGTAGACGGTTTTAGAAAAAT
>JAUWHW010000040.1 GCA_030605665.1 Dehalococcoidia bacterium
CAAAACCATCTCTAATATTTTCGGCAAATATCCCAATACGGCAGCCAGCAGAGCTTAATCTAAAATACCCGGATTTGAAGGGATGCCTATGCCCAAAATAGCAAGGAAAGGAGGTGAAACAGATGGTAGGACAGCTCGGGCTTTTTGAGGAAGTCAAGCTGGATAAGCCCGAGAAGCCAACAGAGGTAAAGCTCGGCCGCAGGACTGCCCATATTTACCTGCGTAAGAGCCGCAGGGAAGCTTTAAGCAAGTTGATGCCAATTCTGGAGCAGCTTGAAGGCAAGGATATCTGGATTGGCTCATACGACACCGGTGGAAGGCATTACTGGCTCAACAATCTGAAGCTGCCCAGGCTAAAGCTGGAATATCATCCTTACAAGTCTAAGGATGATGTCAACTACATCTCCAGCGCCATAGTCCTGTGGGGCAGCAGGGGCGCCAGCGTAAGGATATTCACCAACTACCTGGTGGCGGTCCGAGAGCAGGAATATATGGGATACACTACCTGGCTTCTTGACTTCCGCAACGGCTTCTGGGAGAGCCCAATAGACAGATTCTACTCTCACTACGCCTGTCTACAGATTACTAGGTTTAAGGACTAGGGGCAGCCGCCCCTAGTTTGAACGGGGTAATATGCCTAGAAAGGAGGCAATAATTGAGCTTATATATTGTGATCTTCACCCAGCAATATGGGGTAGAGGCAGATGATGAAGGGGAGGCCATTTCTGAGGCAGAGTCCCGCTTAGCTAGGGACTTTGAACAGCCCCACATTGGCCTCAGCGAACTGATGGGGGAACCGACAGTTCAGATAGTCAAGGACTAGAAAGGAGTTAACAATTGAATAAGCCTACAATTGAACAGGGCATCTCTAACCTTGTGGGATGCCTGACGGACCCTATTCTTGTCTTTCCCGGGGGCTGGGGAGACACGCTTCCCGAATGGCTTAAAAACGCCATTACTCTGGAGAGGCTCGCGATGGACATGAGAGCTCACAAGGGAGAAACTCCCACCGGGACCGATGCCGAGTGTTGCGCCTATCTCATGACGGCTTCCTTGACTCAGCCGATGGGCCACGACTGGTCTCAAGTCTACCTCTACATCGCCGGTAAGACCTACAGCCGATGGGGTAAACTTGAGATTCCAGAGGATATCCGGGTGGAGTCAATAAATGATGACCAGACCAGGGAACTAAATCAGCTCAAGGGATGGCTCTATCTTAAAAGAACTCAGATAAGGCTTGACCGGGAGCGGGCTGAGAGGCGGGGGAAGAGAGAGGAGGCAAAGGCGCAAAAGAAATTGGAGCAGCCAGCTCTGTTTAAGTTCTAGTATGGTAGAATTAGAAAGGAGGTGATTACTGTGTTCAGAAACTGGAGATGGCTCCGCAATTGGTGCAAACATTACTTTGACTTATACAATATCTATGACTTAGCGGTAGGAGGTCACTGCGGATGTTGTGGAGCTTGGGTGCCTAATGTCATTGTAGAGAAAGATTGGAGATACACGCTCTGTAATAAATGCGCCAAGAGCTAGTATTACTAATAATATATGATTAGTAATATATGATTAAGAGGTCGTGGGTTCGAATCCCACGGCCTCTTTTTTTGTCTTCTTACCCTGTTTATTTGCCCTCAGGCTTCACCAGAGCCTCGAGGCAGCCCCTTAAATCTTTCACGCGACCAATCCATCAAATAAGCCCAGAAATCGCGACTCTTTCCCGGCCAAAATTTTCTGATGGGCTAAAGCCGACGGGGGCTTGACAAAAGTTTCTATATATGATATACCTATAAATATGACTAACAAAACAGAGACTTTAGGCCTCCCGGTATTTCGGTGTTTACGCTGCGGACACAAATGGGTACCGCGGAAGAATAGGGTTCCCGTGACCTGTCCCAAATGCCGAAGTCCATACTGGAATATACCAAAGGAGAGGAGAAAGAAATGAGGCACGAGCGCTGGCAAACTCGCGCCTCAAAGCTCAAAAACGAGATGGAGAGAGATGTCTCACATCTTGCTTTTTAAGCATAGCACCACCGGTTAATTAAGTCAAGAGGAGGTAAGATATGCAAACTGAAGTAGGAAAATTCAGAGGTTACACAATACTGTATGACAGCCGGGATAGATTATTTCGCCTTCGAGATGCAGACGGTCAAGATGTCGGCTCGGGTAAAACCCAAGAGGAAGCAGAGGAGCAGGCTAAGAAGTTAATAAAGCTAGCTTACAAATTCCCGATAGAGGCACTTAAGGTTTCTAACCTATATGTGTCTAGGGGTAAGGTGACAAGCCTAAATCCAAGTGACTGTTCTATGCGTTTCGTCTTTGCGAAAGATCAAGCTTCTCTTTACGGCACTGTTATGAAAGTGCATCTCAGGCGGGGTCCGGATATTTATGAAGCGACCGAGGCCAACAAGGAAATCGCCAACCAGATAGATGTAGCTCGCGGTCATATAAAAGAGATAGAAGGAAGGATACCGAGTTTAATCGAGCAGCTTGAGCGACCAATGAACATGGAGTATTTCAAGCTGCCTAACCTTTAACATTCTGAGGGAGGAAGATTAAATGACCATAGATAAAGCTATCGAAGTACTAACTTTTCACTCTCAGGAACCACGCTTCAAAATAAGCACCGAAATCGGTGATGCTATCAAGTTAGGCATTGTTGCCCTGAAACGCTACAAAATCCAGTGCCGTCATCCCGAGTGTGTGATTACAGAACCACTACATGGAGAGACCAAGAAGGTTCTAAAGTGAAGTGTGCGTTATATGCTTTGGAGAAGAAGTAAAGGAGGAGGCGTCCCAGTAAAACAGCGTTCCGAGGCAGAATACTAGAGGAAGGAAGATTAAATGACCATAGATAAGGCTATTGGGAAACTACAGGAAGAACTAAACTATGGGGAGGGTAGCCATGAACGAGAACTTGAAGATGCCATCAAGCTGGGCATGGAAGCCCTGAAGCGCCTACAGGTTGACCGTAGTAATATGGCTTTCTATGGTCAATCGCTACTACCAGGAGAGACCAAGGATTGAGCAAAGGAGAGCAAAGAAGGAGTGAATTATGGCTAAGGAACTGGATTTGCTATTTGGTGCGGTTTGTCCCGATTGTGGGAAGCTCATCACTATTGTAGTAAGGGGAAAACCTAGTGAAGCAACTGCACAGGTAAGACACGGAACGAGTATATGTAAGCCCGCTCCACTTAGGTCTCCTCAGAGGCTATCATGATTGAACCAAAACGCGGTTGCGGCTACCGGAAAGTTAATTCCCTCTATTTAGTAGGCGAATATATCTCCGTTCCTTGCGACAGGATGCCTTTCCCGGTTGGAGTATGTCCCACGTGCGGCCAAGGGATCCACCTCACCAGGGGCTTTACTGAGATTATTCCCTTGAAGCTATTTGGGATACACCAACCATGCTTTGACGCGGTGAGACCCTGCTTTCTCTGCGACCCGAGAGAAGAGCCGGCTTACATCATGACAGTGGGCAGTAAATATTACAGCCCCCAATCCTTTTTGAAAGAGGCCGGGGAGATGGGGATATCCAAGAAGATCCCCTTTATCCCGAAGAAATTAGAGCTCGGTCACACAATTGTCTATTTGGCCCATCCTAAAGCAGTTGAGGTAAGAGAGCCTCTCGCGGTCCAGCAGGCAATGTCAGTAGTTGAGGATGCAGACAAATCGCAGCTCCGGTTATTGGACTCAGAGCAGAAGCCAACTTACAAGATGGGGATCTTCTGCGCATTTATTCCACAGAGAATAGAGATGTTGGTCAAAGAGTCCGAGCTGACCGACGAGAAACGCGGCGATCTCGCCAAGCGAAATATAACTCCGATTCCGGTCCCGGATGGAGATGAAGACCACAAATGATAACAACTGATGAGGTAAAGGCTTCAGTACTTAGCTACTGGCGCTATAAAAAGCAATGTCCCTTCGTAGCTTTAGAGGCTAATTGTAGCCTGAATGTGTTTAACGAGGGTGGGCAGGCTGATGTTTTGGCAATCAACCGGAATGGCCGATTAATTGAAACGGAAATCAAGTTATCCATGGCTGATTTTCACAGAGACCAACACAAACTGAAGCATCGTTACCTAAGGGAAAATAGAGGCCTCCGGTGGCCAACAGCTTATTTTTATTTCGCTGTTCCCAAAGAGCTAGCTAACCAAGTTTCTTTAGAGTGTGGCAATCTCTACCCGTACGCAGGTGTCTTGGGAAGCAATGGAGAGGATATAGATGTTGAGGTTTATCGGCGATCGAAAATCAGAATTGCCAAGAGGTTAACGCTATTACAAATAACTAGGATGTCTTACGAGCAAGGAGCAACTCTGTGTAGATTGGCTAGAGAGGTGGCAAACCTGCGGGGTAAGGGAGATAAGGACCATGAGTGATACTAGAGTAATTGAGAAAGTAAAGTGCCATTTCTGCCACAAGCGAGGTTACATTGATCCAAATAAGCCAATGCTCGCCCAGGGCTGGCATCTTCACTTTTGGGGTCCCGGTGAATATTGGATTTGCGATAGGTGCTCTCGCCAAGGGAGGGTCCGTTGCCCCTCATGTGGTGAAGAAGCTCAAAAGCTCTGTACCAGTTACGATGACTATGAAATTCGCTGTGCGCATTGCGACTCTAAGGGAGATAAAGATCATGCCTGAGACAGGTTTCCGCTGCTGGAAATGCCATTCTTTTGTTAGAGCTGAGTTTACTTTTTGCGGGGGTACTATGCCTAGTTACCCAAATAAGGCTCCTGGTAGCTGGATAGGTGTCTGCCCTAGTTGTGGAGAGCAAAACTGGTTAACTAAGCCAAGTTGGACCAAAAAATATATTGCTGACAAAGGGGGACAATGATGATTAAGTGCATAACTTGTTATGACCTTCTAAGAGAGGAATTAGAGCTCGGGGGTAAACACCTGGTGGTTTACAACTGTCCCCGCTTTTTCCCTTACGCATGCGCTCTGAGCGGACTGATCCGCCCCGGGAAGGGCATTATCAAGGCAGTAAGAGATTGCCCGGAACGTATTGGCGAGCATTGTGTCCTTTGCACAAAGACAGGCGTGCTGCATTATGGTGGGGAAATGGTGTCCATATGTAAAGACCACAGCCGAGCCTGGGGAGAATGGCTTGACAAACACCCGGAGAGGTTCGCCCATTTAGCCCCCAAGGGTAGATTAATTCGATCAAACTGGATAGAGGTATTCAGAGAGTTTATAGAGGACATGAGATTAAACAAGCAATCCCATAAAGACCATGACCGATAAAAAAGGCGCCTTAATTGCCAACAAGGTATCTCATAAAGGTTATGTAGTACCTGGCAGTCTTCCTTTGAAGTGCTCCAAGTGTGGAGAGCTGGTCTGGGTATCCCCGAGCAGCTTCCTAATCATGGTTGACGAGCCGGAGATCGTGATTCTGTGCGTAGAGTGTGCTCTCAAACAGATAAGGGAGACTGGTGGCAAGGCAACAGTTGAAGGCTTAACTCCGGCACAGGAAGAGGAAATAGAGGAATACCATAGGAGCGAAGAATGTCAAAGATAAGCATCATAGACACGGATAAAATTGTATCCCAGACCCTTTCCGACCTGAGAAAGCTATTTAGGGATTGGGATATAGAGGAGTGGG
>JAUWHW010000018.1 GCA_030605665.1 Dehalococcoidia bacterium
AGGGACATCACCGAGCGCAAGCGGGCAGAAGAACAACTGGAACATTCCTTCGTTGACCTGGCGGAAATTGTTTCCCGGGCCATGGAGTCCCGAGACCCCTATACCTCAGGTCACCAGCGGAGAGTAGCTGGGATGGCGCGACTTGTGGGCGAGAAGATGGGATTAGATAAGGATAGGCTCCAAGGCTTTTATATCGGTGGCCTGCTACATGACATTGGCAAAGTCTCCACCCCAGAGTCCATTCTTAGTAAGCCGGGTAGGCTAACGGACGAGGAATGGGGGCTTATCCATGCCCATGCGAAACGGGGTTATGAGATATTAAAGGACGCAGGGCTTCCCTGGCCGGTGGCAGAGATGGCATTGCATCATCACGAGCGGCTGGATGGCTCGGGCTATCCCGATGGCATCAGTGGTGATGAATTGAGTTTGGAAAACCGCATCTTGTGTGTCTGCGATGTGGTGGAGGCGATGAGCTCCTTTCGCCCTTATCGGCCGGCAAGAAGCAGAGCGGAGGTTCTGAAAGAGCTCAGGAGCGGCAGGGGAACAAAGTATGATGCCGATGTAGTAGATGTAATGCTAGAGCTAATTGAAAGTGGAGAATTCGACTTGGGTGAGAAGGGAAAGTTTGAATAGCCCAGCTACAAAAGTTCTAATGCGCTAACAACATCACTGAGGTCATTAAAGGGCTTACATTTGAGATTATTCTTCTTGCAGTAGTCTAGTAATTCACTCCTGGCGAAGACCTGGTGAGCATATTTCGCCGGTAAGATATCAGAGTTACCGTTGCCCACATATATCACTCTGTAACCCTGCTTCAGGAATAGCTTGATGTATGCCTCTTTCAGGCCGTGGTCCAATTGCTTGCCATCTGGCCCTACATATCGCACCTTTATACCATCTGGATGGAATGAAGCTTGCCCAGCATAGGCCTCGATGTTCTCCAAGCCGATCTCTTTTAACATTGCCTTTATATAGAAAGCTAGACCATTACTCACGATAACAAATCTGAAACCCTTCATGGAGCAATAGGTTACAAACTCCTGAAACCCAGTTCGTATCTTGACCCTTCGGGCTTGAGCCCTTGAGGGTGAAGCCTTGCCCTTTATAGCTTCAAGCAAGGTAGGTTTGTCAGCTTTGACCATGGCAAAGGCTCTGGTATTGAACTCACCTACAGATATCTTGTGCTGTTTATACTCTTGCAGTAATTCCCGCCAATCCCCCTGGGCAAAGGTGTCTAGAAGAAAGAAGCTGGTGTCCTCTTCAGTAATTGTGCCATCAAAATCGCATTGAATTAAGGTCTTCATCGTTAGGAATTCAACCTACATAAAACTTCTTTCCTGGCATCAGGTCTGAGATTACCGTATCATTACGAGCCTTCCTTCCCTTGTCATTGCGAGCCGTAGGCTGGCAATCTCGCTTCGTAGTGGCGGGGTTTATCCCCGCCTTAATGGTTGGGGACGAGCCCCAGCCCTACAAGATTGCTTCGTCACTCATACTCCTCACAATGACATGGAAAGGGACAACGACAGGATTTATGCCGCCACTTCAACATGTGCTGCCTGGCTGGATGGTTCAGGTATGGCTATATTCTCTTCCTTCAATCCCTCAATATGAAATTCTATAGCTTCTCTCATCCTGTCAATTGTTTCCTCTGCTGTTGAGCCAGTAGCAATACAACCAGGAAGATCAGGGCAGTAAGCCGAGTAATTATTCGCTACCTTCTCAATGATTATGGTATATTTCCGCATCTTCTCTCCCCCTTACTTCAAACCGGCTTGTTTTAAGATACTGTTACGAGTCCCCTTAGCCACTTCATGGGTTAACTCGCCTGCGATAGTAACTAAGCCTTTCTTAACAGGATGCTTATACTGTCTATGACTCCCTTTCATTCTTACTAAATACCAGCCATCTCCTTTGATAAGATTGATAACTTCTCTTACCTTCATTTTAGCACTGTGTTATTGGTAAATACCACCTTCCCACCATCGTTGCGAGGTACTCTCTCTTCTTGTCACTGCGAGCCTTCCCTTGTTGTCATTCTGAGCCCTTCGTTCCTCAGGACAAGCTCCGCGAAGAATCTCCGAGACCCTTCCCCTTCACGGACTTTATCCTGAGTGAGATTCTTCGCGGAGCGGAGTTTACACTGAGCAAAGCCGAAGTGCTCCCTCAGAATGACAAAAACGAAGAATTCAGGGTCCGGGTGGCAGGAAGTGAAGGGCCTACACTGACAATTTAATTCCTACAGGGCAATGGTCGGAACCTATTACCCGGGACAAAATGCTTGCCTCAGTAAGCGAGTGTAATAGATTCTCAGTTACAAATATATAATCCAGCCTCCAGCCTATGTTTCGCTCCCTGGCTCTGGTTCTCAAACTCCACCAAGTATAATGATTCGGCTCCTTGTTGAAGTAACGAAAGGTATCAATAAAGCCATGGGCTACAAACTTGTCCATCCAGGCTCTTTCCATGGGCAAAAATCCTGAGATGTTTTCGTTCTCTTTGGGTCGAGCCAGGTCTATTTCCTTGTGAGCAGTGTTGAAATCGCCGCAAATAACGAGCTTTTCGTCCCTCGCCTTAACTGGCTTTATGAAGTGGAGAAAGGCATCATAAAAGTCCATTTTGTATCTCAACCGCTCCTGGCTCATCTTTCCGTTAGGAAAATAGATATTAAAAAGAATGAACTGAGGATATTTCGTAATTATGACCCTGCCTTCTATATCAAATTGTTTGATGTCAAAACCATTTTCAACACTGATTGGTTTTTCTTTACTGAAAGTAGCCACTCCACTATAGCCCTTTCTCTGCGGGAAATTCCAGTAGGCATAGTAGCCAGGCGGTTGTTGAACTTCAGAGCTAATTTGCCCCGGCTGGGCTTTTGTTTCCTGTAGACATAAGATGTCAGGGGACTCCTGATTTAGCCAACTCAGGAAGCCCTTTCTTTCCACTGCTCTGATTCCGTTAACATTCCAGCATAATATTTCGATTTCCTTCATAGCCAAGACCCTTCACCAATGTCATTCTCCCCATGTCATTCTGAGGCCCCCTCTTCTTGTCATTCTGAGCCAAGCGAAGAATCTCTTAGACCCTTCACTTCCTTCCTATTGTCAGGATTCAGGGTGACAGTGGAAGTTTGTCATTCTGCGCCCTTCGTTCCTCAGGACAAGCTCCGCGAAGTATCTCTTTAAAGATTAACATATTTTACCAGGGTGATAAAAGCCGTAGTATTCATCCACGTCATCGACCCCCCTTATCATTGCAAGCCTTCCTTCACCCGTCATTACAAGCCGGAGGCGTGGCAATCCCACCTCAAATGTCATCCTGAGCGTAGCGAAGGATCTCTCCCATCGAGATTGCTTCGTCGCTTACACTCCTCGCAATGACAAGGAGCAAAGCTTGCAAACACAGTTTGATTTAAGATAGGCTTATAACATGGAGGATATAATGTATCCTGGAAGGAGAACACGCCTATGAATGGGATAGGGCCAAGCACTGCCTTTTACGTAATCGTGCTGCTCTGGGTGGCTAGAGTCATAATCTGGACATTTATCTGTGCCTTGCTAGCCTGGCTAGGCATCAGGGTTCTGGATGCCCTCACTCCAAGCATCCATCAGCGGCAGAAAATAGGAGAAAAGCCCATTTCAGTAGGCCTGTTTATAGCTGGTTTCTTAATTTTGATAGGCTTAGTTATCCACGGGGTGGTAACCGGCCCTGTCGTAGTTGGTGCTGGACTCCTGGAGAGCCTGCTTGACCCCAGAAGATTGGGGTTAATAGCCATTAGCTTTTTCGTCAGTCTTCTTTTAGGCATAGCCTTGCTCCATATTATAGACAAATTGACCCCCAAAATACCTTTCGGGAGTGTGGAGCAGAATCCCGTTGCAGTAGGCATATATGTTTTTGGTTATCTGGTTTTCTTTGGTTTGATAATCCATGGTGCTCTAATTATGCCTCTGTGAGCTACTATGCCCAAACATCTAAGAGCTATTCTGCTTTCCATAGCGATCCTGCTGGTGATGTTGCCCGCTTCCACCTTGGCGGTATCATCAACAGATTTTTACCAGCAGGGTGGCGAGATTTTCGATGATTGGGACCTTTGCCGTACCCGAGCCATGGATAAGGATGGCTTCTTTCAAGTCTGCTCCGAGACGGAATTTCGCCCCATCATCCTGGGTGAGAGCCTAGGGGAAAATGCCGACAAGGCTTACCAAATTGGTGAGCAATTTGCCCAGGATTATCCCGATATTCATCAGAGGGCAGAGAAGATTTTTACCTTTGCCCGTGACAGGGTTAGATACACTTCAGATGCAGACCAGTTTGGCTTTCAGGAGTTTGCTCAGAACGCCGATGAATTGGCAACCACTATCGAGAATAAGGGTTTTGGTTATGGTGATTGCGAGGATTACGCTATCTTGCTTGCTGTTATGTATAAAGGAGCAGACCTTCGTTCCGCTATAGTACTGGCACCTGACCACGCCGCTGCATTGGTGTATCTACCGAAATATAAGAAAGCTAATCAAACCTTATCCATCAATGACGAGTCTGGCTGGGTTTGGGCTGAGGCTACAGGCGGGAACAATCCTTTAGGTTGGATGCCAGAGAGGTATATGGGAGTGAGGCTGGTGGCCTATGAAGTTGTGGATGAAGCTATAACCATAGTAGAGCCACCTGATAAAGCTCCCGCCGTTGTCACCCCAAGGAGCCCTGGTACCGGAATTCATATATCTCCCTTCTTCAGCGTGCTGGCAATGATGTGGCTTCTTTCCCTATTTCGCAGACGGCGCTGAGGTTGATTCAGTGTTCTTCTAGAGTGAATTAGATTTGGGGATTATCGTATTACAAATACCACCAAGCGACCCCGAGGGGATTTGGGTTGCCAAGCAATATCTCAGTATTGGCCTATTTCCAATAAATGCCCCAACTTACTTGGTCGTTGGCTGGAATGGGAAGCTGCCAAGCTCGCTCTGGCCTGAGCTTGTTGAGCAGCACAAGACCGGGAGCCTCCGTGCCTTAGCTAAGGAGTATGGGGTGTCTCAGGAGACTATAAGAAGAACTCTGGAATTAATAAACATACCCGAACGTAACCTAGGCTAACTTTCAGTCAAACGTATAACCGCGGTTGTAGGTTTACACATATCCATAAGACCGCGATGGTATTCGTCATGTGGATCCCACCTTAGCCAGATTCCGTTTGGCGTTTGCCCCTCGAACGCCACTAATTCGCCCTTTGCCTCCTGTTCCACAGGCGCATTCATGGCTTTCCTGTAGTATGCTGCCTCTTGGTAACCAGCAGCTTTGAGCAATAAGCCTTTTGGTGAATCAAAAATATCTTCTAGGGTCTCGATGACAGCCTTTTCCGGTTTGGTTCTCCCATGCTCCCATTTCGAGACATCACTTTTGCTATATTTCTCGTAGCCCCATCTCCGGATTTCCTTAACAAGCCCTTCCTGAGTTAAGCCAGCTTCTTCTCTAAGTTTTCTTAATAAATCGCCGAGTTTGTTTGCCATCTTTTTAAACTTTCTAAACAGGAAACTTTAGGAAACCTCACCGAGTACGAAAATTTCCATGCGGGAAATCACCCTTTTGTTAAGCTAATTATACCCGAAGAACTTCTTACACGCAATTTAAGCAAAGGGGGAGACACAGATATGACCGGGCTTGATTTGAAGATCGCAAGGATTAAGGCAGGGCTCAAGCAGTATGAGCTGGCTCAGAGATTAGGTATCGAGCCCCCGCGCCTGAGTGAGATTGAGGCCGGCAGACGCCAATTATCACCAGAGCTGGCTCG
>JAUWHW010000051.1 GCA_030605665.1 Dehalococcoidia bacterium
AGTTTTGAGCTAGCAGTACGAAACGTCGGCAATGTAACCAATGCCCTACATAACCTGGATATAGGAGCAACGGTGGGTATTAGAGGACCTTTCGGCAATGGCTTCCCTGTAGATAATCTTAAGGGTAAAGACATCGTGATAGTAGCTGGAGGCATAGGTCTATTCCCTCTACGCTCCTTAATCAATTACATTCTAGACAAAAGAAGTGAATTTGGCAGGCTTATCATCCTATCTGGTAGTAGGACTCCACAGGAGCGCATGTTCGTCAATGAGCTTGAGAAGTGGCATAAAAGGGAAGATGTGGAGCTTTTGGAAACAGTGGATGAAGGCGATGAAGAATGGACTGGACATGTGGGAGTAGTAACTACCCTCTCTTCCGAAGTTCATATAGACCCCGAAAAGATATTCGCCGTCGTAGTAGGGCCGCCAGTGATGTACAAGTTTGTGGTGGCTGAATGCCACAAAAAAGGCATCCCTGATGAAAGAATAATAATGTCTCTGGAGAGAAGGATGAAGTGTGGCATAGGTAAATGTGGGCATTGCCAGATTAACGGTGTTTATGTCTGTCAAGAGGGACCGGTCTTCACCTATGCTGAGGTCAAGAAATTAAGGGAGGCGATCTAGATGAAAGCAAAGTTAGGTTTTTTCGATTTTACTGGTTGTGAAGGCTGCCAGCTTGAGGTTCTCAACTTTGAGACTGAATTAGTGGAGCTACTGAACCACGTAGATATCGTCAATTTTAGGGAGGCTAAAACAGAAAGGGAAGATAACTATGAAATAGCTTTTGTGGAGGGGTCCATCACCAGGGAATCAGAAATACCCAGGTTGAAGAAAATAAGGCAACAAGCAAAGATAGTGGTGGCTTTAGGTGCTTGCGCTTGTTTAGGTGGAGTTAACTGCCTGAAAAATTTCCGTCCTATGGAGGAAAACCTTAAGATAGTTTACGGCGATGCCGCTAGATACTATGACACCATCCCGGCACGTCCCATCAGCAGCATTGTTCCGGTTGACTATTATGTCCCTGGCTGCCCTATTGATAAAAAAGAGTTTCTTAAAGTAACCAAGGCTTTGCTTTTGGGCAAAAGGCCGGAGATACCTAATTATCCCGTATGTGTTGAGTGCAAATTGGCCGGGAATGTCTGCACCTTCGATAAAGGAGAAACATGCTTAGGCCCGGTTACCAGAGCCGGTTGCAACGCCATCTGTATTAGCAATGGTCGCCATTGCTGGGGTTGCCGGGGTCCGGTAGATGATCCTAATACCAATTCGGAAAAGGAGATACTACAAAAGCACGGATTGACTGTAGAGGATATATTGAACCAGTTCAGAATCTTTAACGGCTATCTGGAGGTGTCAAAATGACGCAGCTAAACATCAATGTCCACCATATAACTAGAGTAGAGGGACATGGCAACATCACCGTTAACACCAAGGATGGTAAGATAGAAGAAATAACCTGGGCAATTCCAGAGTCCCCTCGGTTTTTCGAAGCTATGCTAAGAGGCCTAAACTATGCGGACGTAACTTGGATAGCTCCCAGAATTTGTGGCATATGTTCCATAGCTCATGCCACCGCATCCATTCAAGCAACCGAGGCTGCCTTCGGTGTCCAACTAAGTGAACAAGCAATGCTCCTGCGCAAGCTTCTGTATCACGCCGAGACACTGCAAAGCCATGTACTTCATTTCTACTTCCTGGCAGCACCAGACTTCCTAGGGGTGGGCAGCGTTTTCCCTCTAGTCAATACCCACAAAGAAGTAGTTTTAAGGGCTCTGCGGCTGAAGAAATTGGCTAACGATCTGGCCGACCTTATAGGTGGCAGGAAAACTCATCCTATGGCCTGCATTGTTGGTGGATTCACCAAATTGCCTGAAATTAGCCAATTGAAAATCATGCAGCAAAGATTAGCCCAAGCGATGGATGATTTAAGGGAGACAGTCAAACTATTCAGGGGACTCAAAATACCCAACTTTGTCAGAGAGACAGAATATATCGCTCTTAAAGACCCGAAAGAATATGCCTTCATTTCTGGCGATATCGCTTCAACTGATACCGGCACTGCACCAGTGACTGATTACCTCAGCATAACCAACGAGTTTTGCGTCCCTCAATCCACGGCTAAATTCAGCAAGCATAACCGTGATTCCTATATGGTTGGAGCTCTGGCACGATTCAATAACAACTATGCTCAGCTTTCGCCTGAGGCTCAAAAAGCAGCCGAAGATTTGGGATTAAAAGCAATCTGCCACAATCCGTACATGATAAGCGTAGCTCAGGTTGTGGAATCGATCCACGCAGTTGAGGAAAGTCTGAAGATAATTGATCAACTTATGGCTCAGGGACTAAAGGAAGAGAAACCAGATGTCAAGGTTAAAGCAGGGAGGGGTATTGGTGCAGTAGAAGCTCCCCGAGGAATACTATTCCATGATTATACCTATGACGATAAAGGAGTATTAACCGAAGCTAACTGTGTTATTCCGACCAATCAAAACCACAACAACATCCAGAAGGATATGGAAGCATTAGTGCCGAGCGTTATCAACAAGAGCCAAGAGGAGATAACTCATCTGCTAGAAATGCTGGTGCGTGCCTATGATCCATGCATTTCTTGCTCAGCTCACTTCCTGGAAGTAAAATTTGTTTAACCTATGGCTAAAATAAAAACCTTGGCGCTAGCTCATATCAGTGTTTTTGGTGTTGTTCAGGGAGTCGGCTTCAGACCTTTTGTTTATGGGCTAGCCACCAAACACAACTTAAAGGGATGGGTATGCAATACCTCTGGGGATGTCAAAATTGAAATAGAGGGGGAGGCAGAAGCTATTGAGCAGTTTAAGCTGGAGCTGCAAACAAAAGCCCCACCTCTAGCTCGCATTGAAAGTATAGCTATTAGCTATCATTCACCCATTGGCTACAAAAGCTTTGAGATCCGTAGTAGCATTGCCGAAGAAGGAAAATACCAACTCATTTCCCCAGATATTGCCACTTGTCAAGCTTGTCTGAGCGAACTACTAGACCAAAATAATAGGCGCTATCGCTACCCCTTCACTAACTGCACCAACTGTGGCCCACGATTTACCATAATTGAAGATATGCCCTATGACCGTCCCAAAACTACCATGCGCTATTTCCAAATGTGCCACCAATGCCAGGAGGAATATGATAATCCGCTGGATCGCCGCTTTCATGCTCAACCAAATGCCTGTCCAAAATGTGGTCCAAAAGTCGAACTAGTTAATGCCCAGGGTAAACCTGTAGCCAGTCCAGACCCTATAGCTACCGCCAGCCAGCTCTTGAAAAGAGGGAGTATCATCGCTATCAAAGGCCTGGGGGGATTTCTGCTCGCTTGCGATGCTACCAATAAAACGGTGGTCAAAACCTTGCGGGAAAGGAAAAGGCGATGGTTCAAGCCATTTGCCATAATGGTAACCAACATGGAAGAAGTTAAAAAACACTGCTATGTTTCCCCAAAGGAGGAGAAGCTGCTCACCTCACCTCAAAGCCCTATCGTGCTTATGAAATGGAGGGATGGCTCACCTGTATCTCCAGAGGTAGCTCCAAATTTAGCCTACTTGGGAATTATGCTGCCTTATACGCCATTGCACCACATCTTGCTTAGAGATACTGGATTGCCTTTAGTGATGACCAGCGGCAACATCAGTGAAGAGCCTATTGCTAACGATAATGATGAAGCATTGAGGAGACTAAAAGGAATTGCCGATTACTTCTTGATTCACAATCGGGATATTTATTCTCGTTATGATGATAGCGTGGCCATAGTGGAAAGAGGAACAAACCAGCTTGTCAGGCGAGCTCGCAGCTATGCCCCTTGCCCCATCATTTTGCCTTTTAAAGCCAAACAAGTGCTCGGCTGTGGTGCTGAGATAAAAAATACTTTTTGCCTAACCAGAGATAATTACGCTTTCTTAAGTCAACATATTGGTGATATGGAAAATATGGAAACCTTAGAACATTTTGGCAACACTATTTCCCTCTATAAAAGGTTGTTTCGAATTGAGCCTGAGATCGTCGCTTATGACCTTCACCCCGATTATCTTGCTACCAAGTATGCCCAAGAACTAAGCAAATCTGGCCCGAAACTTATTCCTGTACAGCACCATCATGCTCATATTGCTAGCTGCATGGCAGACAATGGATTACAGTCCGCGGTAATCGGTGTCGCCTTTGATGGCACCGGAATGGGCAGCGATGGGCATATTTGGGGAGGAGAATTCCTAGTATCTGACTATAAAAGTTTTAACAGGGTAGGTCACCTAGAATACCTTCCTTTGCCTGGAGGAGATGCAGCTATAAAAAGACCCTACCGCACTGCCATTGGCTATATTCTCAGCCTATTAGGAGAAGATGCTTTAAGGCGATTAGCCTTTATGGAACAAGTTAGCAAAGCTGAGGCAGAAGTTATAAAGCGCCAAATAGAAAGAGGGCTAAATTCGCCGCTGACTTCGAGCATGGGGCGCCTGTTTGACGCCGTATCAGCGCTGATAGGCATAAGGGGCAAAATAGATTATGAAGGGCAAGCAGCTGTAGAGCTAGAAATGGCAGCTTACACCTGTCATTGCGAAGAGCGAGATTCCTCGCTTACACTCGGAACAAGCTCCGCAATCTCCAATGATAATGAAAGCTATCCCTACAGCATAACCACGGACAGGGGAATGAGGATTATTAAACTAAGGGAGCTGCTTCAAGCTATAGTAGAAGACTTAAAGCAAGGAGGCTCTAAAGCCAGAATATCAATCAGATTCCACAATACCATAGCTCAGATGACTAGCCAAGTGTGCCGGTTGATAACTAATGAAACTGGTATTAACCAGGTAGCTCTAAGTGGCGGCGTATTCCAGAATCGGCTGCTACTAAACAAAACAGCTAGCCTACTGGAAAAAGGCGGCCTCCAAGTATTTACCCACAAGCAAGTGCCTTGCAATGATGGCGGCATCTCTTTAGGGCAAGTAGTGGTCGCCAATTTTGCTAAATAAAACCTAACTGTTTCCCCGTGTCATTCTAAGGGAGCACTTCAGCTTCGCTCAGTGTAAACTCAGCAAGCGAAGAATCTTGGAGCCCCTTCGCGGAGCTTGTCCTGAGCGCCATGACATTCTTCACTTCGTTCAGAATGACAGGAAGCGAAGGGCTCAGGGTCACATAAGAGGTGGCTGAACACTTACGCAAGCTGCCCAGTATGTTTTATGAAAAAAGATAGCTTGTGGCATGATAAAACTCTCCTTGCCCTTTGTATGGCTGCGCTAGTGCTTATGATGGGGTTAGGATTTCTTAGCCCTATTTTGCCTAAGTTTGTCCAAGCGCTGGGCATTGCTCCGACACGAATAGGAACCATGGTAGGGCTAGTTATAACCGTCTTTGGCATAGCTCGAGCCGCTATGGACCTGCCCGCTGGCAGGCTAGCTCACCTCTGGGGGCGGAGACCTCTTCTCATCCTTGGTCCATCTCTGGTGACTATCAGTGCCATTGGTTGTGGCTTGGCTATGGAATACTGGCAATTAGTGGTATTCCGCTTGCTCCAAGGGTTGGGCTCAGCCCTCTTCAGTGTAGCCGCCATAATTGTCATCGGCGAGATCAGCACCCCGGCTAACCGTGGACAATATATAAGCTTTTACTGGGGAGCTTTCCTTATTGGCTGCAGTCTTGGGCCGACATTAGGTGGATTCGTGGGGGAGTATTTAGGTTATCGAGCCCCTTTCTTTTGCTTCGCTGGACTCGCCTTACTAGCTACCCTGTGGTGCTACTTCCGCATCCCAGAAACTAAAGGAAGGCAACCGACTAGCATATTTGCCTCAAGCAATCTCCCAGTTAAGAACAGTTCAATAGAGAAACCGCCTCCCCTACATAAGAATTTAAACTTCATACTCATCTCCATGGTATCTTTATTTACCTTAATTACCTTGAGCGGCAACCAGATAACTCTAATTCCCCTCCTTGGCTATGAACGCCTCAACCTAAGGGAGGGGCAAGTAGGCTTGGCCCTTACCCTGGTAGCCGCTATGCAATTTGCCTTTGTTTTTCTTGCCGGCAGGCTTTCGGATAAGCTGGGAAGGAAAACTATTATTGTGCCCGGGGGAATAATAACTGCCCTAGGGCTAGTTTTGTTCATCCATAGCCCTAGCTACCAGTTTTTCCTGCTCAGTGCTGTAGTGCTAGGGATGGGAAGGGGATTTGGTGGCGCTGTCCCTACTGCCTATGTCGCTGACATCGCCCAATCACAAAATTACGAACATACTATGGCGCTATATCGCACGGTGAGCGATATCGGCTTTGTAGTAGGTCCCATTCTCTTAGGTTGGCTTAAAGATACTCGTGGGCTTGATTTTCCCTTCTTTCTGGGCGCTGGGTTTCTCCTTGGAGCAATAATCCTTTTCGCCGCATTAGCCAAAGAAACTACTGAGCACGGTAAAAATCAGGAAGTGCTATGATGAATGAAGTATTTTCCGCTACCAAAATAGCTTTCCAGGTTATTATAGTGATACATTTGCTCCGTCAGCTTCCTTTAGCTTGAGTTAACCGATATATAGCTTCGGCTTGTATTACAGGGAAATTCGGGCTAAAATGCCTAAAGTTATGTGTTTAGCCATACCAATGAGAATTGCCTCCATAGAAGGCGATGAAGCCGAAGCAGAGGTTGGTGGGGTAGTGCGTCGAGTTAGCATCGCACTTACCCCGGAAGCGAAGGTAGGTGAGTATGTGTTGCTTCACACTGGTTACGCCATAGGCGTGATAGATGAAGCCGAAGCCAAGGAAACCTTAAAGCTCCTAGAAGAGATAGCAAGCTTCAGTGAAATTTCTTGACGAGTACCAAAACAGTGAGCTGGCCACAAAACTAGCACACAGAATCGCTAACCACTCTACTAAGCCAATCAGGTTAATGGAATTCTGTGGCGGGCATACCCATGCCATAATGAGACATGGAATTCGCCAGCTAGTCCCCGAAACAGTCGAAATGAGAGCCGGCCCAGGTTGCCCGGTATGCGTTACAGCAACCACCGATTTGGATAAGGCTATTGCTTTGGCATGGTTGCCCAATGTTACCATCACTACCTTTGGGGATATGATGAGGGTGTCTGGTAGCTATTCCAGCTTACAGCAGACGAAGGCTGAGGGAGCGGATGTGAGAGTTGTCTATTCCACTATGGACGCCGTGGAAATAGCCAGAGAAAACCCCAAGAAATCAGTTATCTTTATCGGAATTGGCTTTGAGACCACGGCACCAACTATAGCTGCCTCCATAATTAAGGCACAGCAAGGGGGGATAGAAAACTTCCACGTCTTTTCCTGTCTCAAGTTAACCCCACCGGTGATGAAGGCGCTTCTTGACTCGGGTGAGGTAAAGCTAGATGGCATTATTTGTCCTGGGCATGTCAGCGTTATAATCGGCTCTCGTCCTTATGAATTTATACCTGCGGATTATGGGGTTGCTTGTGTTATCTCAGGCTTTGAACCCATAGATATTTTATTATGTGTAGGTAAGTTAGTGGAGCAAATTGAAGCTGGCCAGCCGAAAGTAGAAATAGCCTATCGCCGTGGAGTAAAGCCTCAAGGCAATAGGAAAGCCTTAGAATTGATGGAGGAGGTTTTCCAAATTGATGGAGCTAACTGGCGAGGAATTGGCATCGTGCCACAAAGTGGCTTAAAAATTAACCAGAAATATGAGCATTTTGATGCCGCTAAAGTTTTTTCGGGATTGCTTCGCTGTGCTCGCAATGACAAGCCAGTGAGAGAACCTAAAGGTTGCCGCTGCGGAGATATACTTCGGGGGGTAGCCACACCGTTTGAATGCCACCTCTTCGGAAAGGTTTGCACCCCCGAGAAGCCTGTAGGTCCCTGTATGGTCTCTAGTGAAGGTGCTTGCGCTGCTTATTATCAATATGGGTCCCCTGAAAGTTCTGGGAAATTTTAAGCAAAATATGGAGTGAGCTATGAGTGATGTCATTCTTTTAGCCCATGGCAGTGGTGGCAAATTGAGCCATGACTTAGTGAAGAAAACATTCCTTCCCTCCCTGGCTAACACCATGTTAAATAAATTAGATGACTCAGCTATTTTTGAAGCCAGTGGACGCCTTGCCTTTACCACCGATAGCTATGTAGTTAACCCTATTTTCTTCCCCGGTGGGGATATAGGCCGGCTGGCCGTTTGTGGCACAGTCAATGATTTGTCTATGAGCGGAGCTAAACCTCTATACTTAAGCTTGTCCATTATCCTAGAAGAGGGTTTCTCCCTAAGTGAACTTGACCACATAGTTAAATCAGTAAAGGCAGCCGCTGCAGAGGCTGGGGTAAATATAATCACCGGGGATACCAAGGTAGTAAACCATGGACAGGCTGATAAGCTATTTATCAATACCTCAGGAATAGGAATAATCTCTCCAGGGGTTGATATCTCAGGAGCTAATGCTAAAGTCGGTGACAAAGTTATCTTAAGCGGCACTATTGGTGACCACGGCATAGCTATAATGAGCCATCGCGAGGGATTAAAGTTCTCCGTGCCTATAGAAAGCGATTGCGCTCCATTGAACAAACTGGTATCTCAAATACTGAAAGCCTCGCCCAGAATTCATTGCTTCCGTGACCCCACCCGAGGTGGACTGGCTACTACCCTTAATGAATTTGCTGCCCAGTCTAATGTGGGTATCGTAGTAGAAGAGGATAAAATACCGGTAAAGGAAAGTGTTAGGGCTGCCTGCGAACTTCTAGGCTTCGACCCTGTTTATGTCGCTAATGAGGGTAAACTGGTGGCTATAGTCGAGCCAAATGATGCTGACAAAGTTCTGGCTAAAATGAAGCAAAACAGCTATGGCAGAGATGCTGCTATTATTGGTGAGGTAACCGATGCTCACCCCGGCAAAGTAGTAATGAAGATAAAGCTAGGCCCCTCACGAATTGTTGATATGCTTTCCGGAGAGCTATTACCACGGATATGTTAGGCGAAGGAGGCAAAGTGCTCTCGATCGGCATAGATATAATAGAGGTAGAGCGTATTGAGTCAGCAATAAAGCGATGGGACGAGCGTTTTTTAAATCGAATTTACACTGAAGCTGAGCGTAAGATTTGTCAAGGCAGAATTCCAGCCCTAGCCGCCCGATTTGCCGGCAAGGAAGCAGTGATGAAGGTGTTAGGCACCGGCACCAAAGGTGTTGGCTGGCAAGAAATTGAGATCCTAGCTGATGCTCGGGGGAAACCATTGGTGCAACTCTATGGTAAAGCTAGGGAGAGAGCCAAAAAGTTAAACTTAAATGAATTCTCTATCAGCCTTTCCGAAACCAAGCAATATGCTGTAGCTGCGGCTATAGCAAGTTAAAGCTGCCTTCCTACTAATGAGCACGAGCATCTGCTATAATGGGCAACGATATGCTAGCCAAGGTAACGAGTTGCGCTGTGGTGGGGATGGAAGGAGCCACAGTAGAAGTAGAAGTTGACATATCGCCTGGGCTACCATCGTTTACCATCGTAGGCTTGCCAGACAAAGCTGTTCAAGAATCCAGAGAGCGGGTAAGGTCAGCTATAAGAAACTCGAACTACAAGTTCCCCGCCAGACGCATCACGGTCAACTTAGCACCAGCAGACTTGAAGAAGGAAGGCCCGGCTTATGACTTGCCTATAGCCATAGGCATACTAGTAAGCTCAGGACAGTTATACGCTGACCTTTCTCAAAGTGTCTTCTTAGGGGAGCTTTCCCTGGATGGCAAGCTACGCCATACCCATGGCATATTGCCTATGGTAGCTCTAGCCCGTGATAAAGGCTTATCTACAGTATTCGTGCCTGCGGATGACACCAAGGAGGCGTCTTTAGTAGATGGTGCTCATATATTCCCAACAGAATCTCTAGCTCAGCTAGTTACCCATCTTCGTGGTGAAATAAGTATTCCAGAATACCACAGCGCTATAAACTGGCAGCAGGAAGCTTGCCCTGATTATGCCTTCGACCTTGCTTATATCAAGGGTCAAGAACATGCCAAGAGGGCTCTGGAGATAGCAGCGGCAGGAAGACATAATATTCTTATGTGTGGACCACCGGGAAGCGGTAAAACTATGCTGGCTCGTTGCTTGCCCTCAATATTGCCTTGGTTAACCATGGAAGAAGCCATAGAGGTAACCAAGATTTATAGCGTCAGCGGGCTATTGCCGCAAGATACCCCGATCAT
>JAUWHW010000057.1 GCA_030605665.1 Dehalococcoidia bacterium
GCTTTGAATGCCAGCTCCTCTTGAGACAAGCCGCTTGCTAGCCGCAGTTCCCGCACTCTTTGCCCAAATTGCTCTTGTATCGTGCTCATTTGATCTGCTAGCTAAAGGAAATAGTTGACTGAATGATATTGGGGTGTATACTATGAGTCTACAGACTATAAGTAACATCATTGGGAAAGAGGCGTTACGGCAGGGGGTTTGGAAAGCTAACTAGGAAGGAGAGGAGATATTATGAGGCCGGATATACTCTTCTGCTTAGCGCTTATCATAGCTGTGGTAATCTACGATTGGAGACACGGAGACCCATGAAGGAGGCTAGAGTTGAAAGGTCAGTTGGTTATTCTGTTGGTCGTGGTTTTGGTCCTAAGCATGACTTTGCTGGGAGTTTCGGATAGCAAGGCTTCGGTTGCTGATAGCAGCATTCCTGATGGTACGGTATCTGATACTGAGGTAGCTAGCAATGAAGCTCAAGAGGAGGATCCTCCCGATTCATGCAGTGCTACTATTACGATTACCTGGACGACTGCAGCTAATGACTAGAAAACGGACAAGCCTTGCGACCTGCCCCCCGGATGAAAGGTTCCCTTAGCTGCCGTTAGCAAAACTTAGGAGCCTGGTGAGTCTGGTTGGGTTGCTCATCAGCCATCTAAAGCTTTCCTATCCGGAATACCTTTGTGCCGCAAACAGAGCAGACACCCTCTACGGCAAATCTGTTATTTTTCAGGGTAATTTGCTTTGGGTTCTTTATCTCTACCTTTTTGCTACACTTAAAACAATAAGCTGTTGCCATAGTATCCTCCTTGTAAACCTCTAACTTGGTGCCACATCTGGGGCAAGTTTGGTGTTCTGGGTTAGTTAATGCCCAGCCCTAACTGTGGTTACCACAGTTAGGACATCTTGCTTCTGGCATAAATTCCCCCTTTGGCCCTTATGTTACATGGGATGGTTCTATTCGCCTGCTTAATGGCAAACGGGTTTGCTCTATATCAAGGGAACCACGTCTCTTATCAGTTGAAAACCATTATCTTCTGGATAGATGACCTTGTATTCGAAACGTGCTCCAATCGCAACTCCCACAAAATACTCCGGTTTTCGTCTCACAATACACTTTGCTTTACATAGTGGGTCATTACCGCGGTCTGGCGCGGCAAAGTCCACACCCGGTTGATAAGCTTTGATTCCCTTGATTAGTTTTTGTATTTGGCTAACCTTCTCTTTGACTTCGCAATAAATGAGAAGTCTATTATCCTGATAGAGGGCGATATCCATGGTGTCATCCTCAAAGGTGACTGAAAGACGTTTCGCAGCTGCTATTGTGTGGAGCCGAATAAATTCAGCTACGTGCACGAAATACTCGCAATTGGGAGCAGGTTCTTTAGCACCGGTATAATGGCTGAACCAGTTATATGGGCCTTTCTCAGATGGTAAACCTCTAAGAGTAAAGGTCCGGCCTTTTGAGATAATAAGCCCACTCTTAAGACCTAAACCTAGCAAGGCTCTTAATCCTTCGGGAAGTCTCTCATATACTTTGGCAAAGTATGTTTCGGGGGGCATGGCATACCCCCAATCTTCGCATGCAGCTCTTACCCAGTTTCGAAAATGTCTATTGAACTCTTGAAGCATAGCGGACCCTGGCCCACTCACTTCTTTCCCTTCCGTTGGCCGTTCTCTGCTCACAATCTCAATTCGTTCTGTCATTTTCCCTCCTTTCGAAAATTCTCTCATATGACTACACGGCTTCTGCTCCGGACAATCACAGGATAACCACCCATTTGCCCGAACAGATAGCTTATACTGCTTCTGGTCCCCAACTCTCTTGATAGTAATCATCATTCACCTCCTTTAGACTACGCCCAACGGGAGGTTCATCCCCTGTTTCGCCCTTGCCCGAGGGGCTCATCAGGGGCTATATCTAATTCCTAGAGCGTCTCAGTAGCTGTGGACTGGCACGCCACTTTCGGCCATTCACCTTGTAGCATCTCTACTAGTATTTAACCCTCTATTTGTTAGACTTGTAAATCTAACGGATGTCTAATATAGCCAAGCTCAGGCGCGGGGTAAACTACCTTTACTTGAATTGTTAAGAAAAATAATGCCAGGCGTTTTTGAACTTACTGCCGTCTCTTTTCACAATCGCACGAGAGACCACGACTCTCGTTTTGTATCGCTTGATGAATGGCTCTAATTGATTAGACGGTATTATCCAGACTGAAGGACTAGCTAGCGGGTCAGATATCTTGCCCTCAAATGACAAGAATATATAGAAGTGGTTTGGGTTATTAAGAACCTTGATATTATCAGCAGGCCAATCGTATGAACCAGCTAACCCCTTGACATCGACAGTACAGATACTTCTAGAGTTGCGAACTATTAGAATATCTATCGACTTCTTATTGCCAAGTGTCAGATGAGCTTCAACGCCAAATCGATACAGCGCAGAGAGAACCCAGAACTCAGATGCAAGGTTGGTATTGTATGGAACTGTATCTTTTCTCATTATTCTGTCTTGGCGAGTCAGAGTTACCATATTGCGTACAGCATTATATCACGATTTGGCGAAAGAGCTGAGGGGTTACAGTAAAGGTGAGTTTGAATATGCTGTATGGCCTTTGAGAAGGGGAATCTGTCCTAATTGCCCATTTTTGTTAGACCTTTTGTAGACTAACAGATGTCTAACATAGTGATGTTCGGTCTAAGGGAGAATCGGCATCTTAACTTTAGGAAGGGAGGAGGGCTGAAGGAGATTGGGGAGCTGCCCTGGGGCCTTGTGACGCTCATATTTTCGTTTTGCGTCTGAGCGACGCAACCGCTCAACCTCAGCTTTAGGTATGGCTCGGTTCTTTGCTAGCTTTAGTGTTAGAATCTTCCCTTCATCTATCCAGCGGAAAATCGTCGCACGATGGCAACCTATTTCCTTTGCTGCTTCTTCTATGGTCAACAGGTCATCACTGGTTATCTCAACCTTCATTTACGATTAAGTATAGCATAAGTGTCTTATTTAGCGAAGTTTCAGGGTGCAAAGGAAAATTTTTTCCGTCGGCGGTTGGGGAAAAGACAGAGGTTAGTGTGGTGCTGGAAAGGAATATGGGGGGTTCGAATCCCCCCATATCCAGGCTGGCTTGTGTGGGTGACCTAGCGTCGCTTCTTTCTGCTGGCAAAGGCTACCAGGGCGCGGTATTCCTTGGCGTCGAGGGTTACCTGGCTGGCCTGGTTGCCTTTAGTCTGGACTATCTGGATAAGCCTTTTGCCCTTGCCGATGCTGACGATCCTGGCCATGGTAACCGCTCCCTCTGGCTGCCTTTCTGAGTGTAGGATTGCTTCTCTAACTCTCATAATAACCTCCCTCGATGCTCGATTTCCAGGACTTGCTCAACGCACCGCTTTGCCATCTCGAAGCAAGCTGCTACTCGGATTATCTTGGCCTCGCCTAAACCTTTGTATCGCAGAAACTTCTCTAGTGGCTGGTTAGCCATGCCTTTGAAGCCGCCGAAGTCCCGGATAATCTCCTCGGCTGCTTGCTCATTAGAGATAACTAGACTGAGCAGCTCTGCCTGGGTTAGCTTGTCGGCCCCCTGATTGACTAGCTTGTCTTGTGCGTAGCTCATGTAACACCTCTCCTACAGTGCTTAACGAACCGTTTGACGCCAAAGACCAGGATTGCTATAAACATACAAGTTTCGAGCACTCTGATAGCTATATTCGGCTCCTGAAAGCAAACTCGGCCGTAAAGCCAAATACGGCTAAACTGCCAGACGTAAGCTCCACTCAAACCAACGAGCAAGGAATCCGCTAACATCTCTACTAGTAGTTTTCTTGGTATTTTCATCTTTTTTATCTCCTTCCGGGGAAGGGGCTTAATACCCCTTCCCGTTGTTCCTGGCCCACTTCTGGCACCCCTGGCACTTCCAGGCTTGACGAAGTTCTCCTGTGTGCTTATCCGTCCACTTGATAAACTCCATAAACTCATCTGTGCCGCACTCCTGGCAAGTTGGGATCTCACCTGTTTGCTTTGAGGCTTGCTGTGCCCTTATTAGCTCAGCATTGACAATCTCCCGTTTGGCTGGGTTCTTCCAGTCTGGCGGGAACTGGCTACAGATTGTGCCGATGTCCTGGAAGACCTCGGCCAAGGTGTCGGCAAAGCAGTTTACCCTGGCTTCGCGACCCTCGATGGTGATCTTCACCTCTGCGTGGTACCTGGTTTTCTGGTTTTCTCCGTCCATTTCAATCTCCTTTTTATTTACTTTTGTAAACCTCGACCATAGACTCGACAAACTTTAGTGGCAGAGCCAAAAAGGCTGCGATTTCGGCAGCTTTCCACTTTGCAAGCCACAAAACCTTAATTTTCAGCTTTGCCTTGAGATCCTCTTCTTTTGTCATTTCCCTCACCTCCGTTCTTTTTCTTTTGGCGGGCCTCTCACCCGCCGAGCCCTCACTGTGACCTTGCCGAAAAGGGTAAGCTGAATTCCCGAAGTGACTGGCAAGATGTAGCGTTGTATTTTCATAAGTCCTCACTGTGCTGGCTTGAGCCAAATGGTTGTCTCTCTCATTAAACTATATATGGCATACCTTACTAGCTAACATATAGCTACCTAGCATAATTAGGAACGCTATTAGTCCTGTCATTTTGTCACCCCCTTATATCGCTTTAATAAGGCTTCCTCACCATGGCTCAATATTCCCGCTTCTTCTTTTCCAATCAACTCCTTATAACGGCGTTCCTCCATCTGCCTACTCTCTGCCATTTTTTCCGCTACCCAATTCATGACTCGGTCATAGTTGATTGGTGGAGAAGGATTAGCCAGCTCATACTCTAACCGAGTAATAGCTTCGTCTAGCCTATTCCGCCTTTGGGTCATATCCGCAAGCATCTTCCTTTTGATCTCCTCAAATCTGTCCATTTACTTCACCTCTTTCTGGCGACTCCCAAAACAACTGAAGCTGAAAGGTCCCGAAAGAGCCTGCAGCTTTAAGGCTATTTGTTTCAAGGACCCGACCGACCACAAGCCGCCGAAGCTTCCGACGCTCACGCTGAAGCCCTAATAACTGCCTTGCCTTCTCTTGCCCTAGTGGACAATGGACAGCCCGCACGCAAAAGCGGGAACAAGTTTTCCGACCACAGAGAGCAACCTGACTTTCCATAACACCTCCTTTTTTTCTTCCCAACCCAACCCCACACACCCATTACCCAGCAAGTATTTTTCCCCGACGAGCTTTGCACCGTTTACGGACGGTAGAACTAATGTTTTCGCCCCTCATCGCTTCGACTCTGGAAAACTATTGTTCTAATGGAATTTCCAGGTTGCTAAGCCAAGAGGTTGGTGTCCTCCGGCTGACGCAACCATGAAGATTTGCAAAGCATCGGCGGGAAAGAGAAAAATGTCCCTAATGGGTGTGGTCAAATAGATGCGGGCTTGCCCGCTACCTTATAGATGCTTGTGCCCCCCTTCTGACGGAAGCTTCAAAGCGTTCAGACTTCGAAGCTTCCTGTGCTGGGAGCCCTCTGGGCAGCACCTGGCAAAAGCATGCCCAGGAACACGGGTAACTAAAGATTGGGCTGCTTTTGGCACGGAGCTGGCGAATCCTAGCCGAGAGTGTAGCAACTTGTTGCTATGGGTGGAGTAGATTGGAAGGGCACTCGTAGGCTTCACGCTGGCGACCTATGTGGCAACTTGTTGCCCGTGAAGGTGAAGCGGACCCTGAACGTGCTGAACGAAACCGCCAGTATGAAGAGGCCGACCAAGAGCTGGCGAGGGACGAAGCCATCCTGGGAGGCCGATGAATTGTGGCCGGAGCAAAAGCCACTTGCTTTGCCTGTGGCAAAGTTCACCGTGTTTTTTGGGTAGAAGGGGGAGGCTCAAGGGACGCAGAGAGGTGGCACAAAATACTGTGGATGGTTTTGCGACCTGGCAAGGCTATTTGGGTGGTGGGGTAGCGAAAGTCTTTAGTCTTTCGCTGGGTGGTGGGGTGCTTATTGCCTTGGCAATTAGAAATAGCCTTACCTTCCCTGCCATTGATGACCTCCGTGAAACCTGGAAAGCAAATTTTAGTGGGGTTGACGGAAATCTTTAGTTTTCCGTCAAGGTGGGGTTTTCTTGCTTGCAAGTAAAATGGGTGGGATTTGCTTTCCCTATCCGCCTTAGCCTATACGGCAAAAATCACAATCTAAACCAGGTCCTCATTACCTTCTTTTTACTGGTTTAGTTTGTGAAGCTCACTTGCTGCAAGTCCTTATCACGCTATAGTAGTTATAGATATATTCCTCTTCCCCTCCCCTCTTCCTCTTCCTCTTATACACTGTTAACAGTTAAACTAACCGTTAACTTGTTAACTGTTAATCTAACAGGGTGATTATAAGGCTAGGGTTAAAAATAAAAGGGGGGTGGCGTGGCGTGGGAATGTCCTTGTGTCCGAAGCAGGAAATTGTGAGCGGTTTTTGCCCTATCGGCAGCCGCCCGCTGCGGGATTGACTTGCGGGTTAACGGAACAAAGTTAAATTCTTAACAGGGTAGCGGTTGCCTAGTTGGCGGTGGCTCGATGCCACCGCCACAAGGCGGTGGCATATAAAGGAGCAGCCGGGAGCGACTGTGCCGCAAGGAGCTCGACCATTGCGGCGACAGGAGCGACCTCATAGCGGACATCCGCTTCCCTAAGAGCTGGTTTTCCCTGCCCATAAATCTCTTCAATGCGTAACAAAGGGTATGCCAAGGAAAGGGTTGCAAGGGAAAACCTGCGGCAGGGAAGGCGAGTCCGCTATGCAGTACTATGGAGCGATGCAGTTCGTTTTATCAACGAAGTTGATGTAGGTTCAGAACCTACGCCTGTGGCTACAGGCAAACGAACTGCCACGGAAAGAGGCACGGCGATGCCGCCGCGACTGACTTTGAGCCCACTCCTTATCTCCCCGCGGGCTCTCCGGAAGAAGCGGTGGCGCGCCGTGCCCAATAGAAGAAAACCTTGGATGGAACTGAACTCTCTAGCCTGGATATCTCTCCTGGGAAGTCTGAACCTATTAATGACATGGATAATTAAAATTCCTGAGCGAGGGGGCACGAAGCTGTGCGGGCCCGAGCGAAGGCTGGGGTGGCATCAGGAAGCCCGCCGCCCGTGCCCGGCGGGCGGAAAGGAAGAATGGCGAACAAATATGGGTGGGGTATAGTGGCCACCAGGCTTGTAGGATGATGACTGGACTGCCGCTCACCGAAGGTATTACGGGTAACACCTTTTTCTGCGCTATAGCTGCTCTCTGTATTCGCCGATAATGCAGTTTGGGTGAAGTTGGTAGCAAGGTATGGTTAGGATTTTGCACGCCATCGCCGCTAACTTAGCGGGACCCGAAACTTTGTTTCGGCGAGGCGTGGAACGACCCGCAGGAATCGTTGCCTGCGTCCCGCCGAAGGCGGGAGAATCGAACCACCTTACAAGTAGAACCGCGGTGAATTTAGAGACTAAGTGGCAAAGTGTCATTGATGCCTTGTAGGCTGACTTGGTAGGACCACGAAGCCTGACGAAGTCCCGTCCAGACTGATTACCCTTTGGACGGGACGAGCCAGGCGGGATAGGAAGATACCAGCCTGACTACTTTCTGGGTGGAGGGCGAGTCCCGCCTCGGGACTCGCAGGTGGATGGGAGTAAGCTCAAGTGCCCAGGCAAGAAGGGGGCTGACGAAGTCCCGTCCAGCCTGATTACCCCTTGGACGGGACGATGTCAGCAGGTGGTGGGGAAGTAACTCTGCCTTCGGAGGTAGGGGCGAGTCCCGTCTCGGGACTCGCTGGTGATGGGGTAGTAACCCCTCTGCCTTCATTAAGGCACACGAAGCCTGTCGACGAAGCTCGTCTGACGAAGTCAGTCGAGCGAAGTCGTCAGGCGGGAATGGCAGCCGAGCCTAAAAGCCCTGACTTGCAAAACCACGAAGTCCTGTCGCCCGCCTCGGGTCGACAGGACGGCATTATCTTGGACTAACTGGAGTAACTTATCATCATCCTTAGCTATCTTGATCTCAATATTCTTATCCAAGTTAGCTATAGCCAATACCCTGCGGCCTCTAGTAATTGATTTCCAAGGAAGGTCTATGCTAATTATGTTCACACTTATGCCTCCTCCTACACTATCACCATATTATTCCTCTGAATCACCTCATCGCCGTAATCGTGCTCTACCACAAAATAGCTTCCTACTCTATATCTCCCTTATCTTGCCCCCACAGCGTGGACAAGGCTCACAACAAAAATATTTCCACCAAGATATCCTCTGACCACAACTGGCACATTGGTGACTATATAAGCCAAGCCATTCTTCTGTAGAGTTGAAATGATTCACAACATCCATAAGCTTAGGTAATGATTTTTCCTTAAAATCCCCACGAATCCCGCTGGTTTCATATCTATGGAGCATATCCTCCCTCTCAGCAGAAATGTACCAGACAATTTCACATGTAGGTTCAACCAAGTGTGCAAAACGCTTCTCCCATACCTTTTGGTCAAATTTTTTAACTTTCCAGTGGCTGAAATCATCAGTGAGTGTAGATGCCATTATGTCACTATCTTTCTCACTCAAAGTATATTCACAGATAGCATAGAAGTATCTTTTATACTTTCCTCCAGCAGCCAAGCACTCTCGGTTCCCTACTAAATCAAGTTGAACATACAATCCTAGAATATTGACCCAACCTCGTAACTCAATAGGTAAAAGGTTCTTATACATCCCTATGTGATATAGAGAAGGAAACAGTCTATCAACAGTAGTTATTTTCTCAATTTCTCTCATAATATCCTCCCACAAATCAATGTAAGAAATCTAAATTATGATTAGCTTTCTACACTATCACCATGTTGTTTCTGTGAATCACCTCGTCGCCATAATCATGGCCCAGAAGGCCGAGGATCTTACCAGAATGCGCTCCTTTGATAATAGCCAAACCACGAAGCCCTCTCTCCTTCGTCGAGAGGGCGGGGGATAGCAACCATCGCCTCCAGGGAGACGTTAGCGATACCACGGAGCGAGCCGAGCGGAGCTCGGCGAGCGGGACTGTTGCCCTCTAGTGCTAGAGCTTCCCTCCCTTAAATAGGATCATGTTGCATTCGCTGGGGGAGTGCTGGAATTGGCAGACAGGCGCGGCTTAGGACCGCGTGCCGAGAGGCGTGGGCGTTCGAGTCGCCCCTTCCCCACTTAAATCTTAGAGTTCTATCCATTTCGTGACTCTACACTCTTAGCAACTTAAAAAGGATAAATCTTGCAAACTTTGCCTTAAGTCTTTGACCCCAGCTCGGGGATTCCTCAAAGTATTCCTTAGCAGACCAATCTGCGAGTTTTGATTTTATCCTTTCCACTTCACACCCATTATTTACTTGCCCTCTGCTCCTTATTCATAAATAATCAATCAAATATTCTAGGACCGTAACATCCTTATAGCGTGTTTCCTGGCGGACTCTTGTAACAGTCCTTTCTTTCTTAACATCTCTATACTGCGTAATCTCTTTGGTTGGCGCTATAACCGAATATGTAAAGGTTTTTATATTATCTCCAGCATGTTTAACTTGGACTCTTTTGGTTTCAGTTATAGCAATATATTCACGCCCAACTTTAGTAATCTGTGCACCACCTCGGGTAACCAAATCAAAAGTAACTTCAAAATACCCGCTTTTCGTATCAGTATTTTGGATAGTTACCCACACATCTGAACCAGTACTCCAGAACCAATTATAGATACTAGCCTCAGTTACTCGATAGTCTATTGGAATGGATACGTTATAGGGCTCTTTTTCATAATAGGTCTCGACATCCTCATATGGTATGTCAACTGTGTAAGGAACTGCTACTAGAGGCACAGCGCAAATAACAATCGCAGCGATGACTGCCAGTGCTGCTACTATGATAGTTACTTTCATTTTTTACTCACTTGCTCTTTGCTCCTTTAGAGCTCTTACTTCCTCTACAGTGACAAATACCTGCCCAGCAATGCGGAATGGGTGTATGTCCCCCTTGTTGATCCATCGGTAAACGGTAGTAAAGTGAACCCCAAGTTCTTTAGCCGCTTGGGGGACCGATATAAGGTCATCAGTCTTAAAAGTGATTTTAGTGCTTTGCGTGCTCACGCTAATATATTAGCACGGTGCCATTTTCCTTGCCAAGCCTTTTTTGGGGGGAAATTTGGGAAATTTTTGGAAAGGGCGGCGGGATGCCACCTGCCCGATTACGCCAAGGGCAACGCACGGGACCCTTGCCATCTTCACCTCTGAGGGTTAGAAGGGTTCGAGGGCTGTAAAACCTGGGGTTTTGGGGGTTGGAGGGGGGTGGCATGACCAATCCATCACATTTCTTAAACAGTGTCAAAAACTCTGATAAGTTATCAGAGTTTTAACTCAATTTTGACCCTTTTTGACGGGATTGTCGGTGGGCTTGTTGCTTTTTACGGAGTGCTTCCATCCTTTTTCGGGCGACTTCTCGTTGCTCCTGGGTGAATTGCCGTGGTTTTGGCTTCACTGGCAGCCTCAGCCACTTCTTAGGAAACTCATATTCTCTAGCCTGGCCCTCGAGGCGAATAGGCTTGATGCCCATTTCTTTCATCCGACGCTGCCATCGTTTGTTATAGGTGTAGACATTGACCAAGGGTTCACCTTCATTGAAGTTTATGATGGTTTCCTTTTCCCATAGTGCCAGCTTGGATGTCATTTAAGCTCTCCCACCGGTCGGTAATCTACCGCTGAAGGCTTCACTCTTCTAGCTATCCTTTCTTTTTGGGGTCGGTAGTCTGGGGCGGAGTTAAGGACGGTGCGAGCGATGCTAGTGTCCATGAACCTTGAAGCCAGCCTTGGAGGGAGGTCTTCGAGGTCTTTGTTAGTCACTACCATTGTGGGTAGCAGCTCCCGGTAGCGGTAATCCAGAAGCTCCTCTAGCCTTGCCTGCTCGAATTGAGTGCCATATTCCATGCCGTAGTCGTCCAGGATAAAGGCAGCAACGTTCTTCCACTCCTGGAGCAAGGAGTCGGAAGTATTGGAGTTTATAGCTTGCCTGAGCCGGGTGAATAGGTCTGGTGCTGTGAAGATCCTGGCATCTGTACCATCCTGGCAAAGTTTATTGGCCGCGGCATGAGCAAGGTGGGTTTTGCCATTGCCGACACCGCCATAGAGCAAGAGCCAGATGAATTCCTTAAGCTCGGTGAACTTGAGGGTTGCCTGGAGGGCTTCGGTGGCCCCTAGAACAGCTTTGAAGGTTTCAAAGGTTTGAGTTGGCTTGATGCCTCGTGTTTGCTTATAAGGCACGCCCCGCTTATAGGCTCGGATTTGGTCTAGCAGACAACCAGGATAGTTACAGGGCGTAAGTTGGTTGTAGTTGATAGCGTGTCCTGAGGTTTGGTAAAGGAATCCTATGCCATGGCACTTGGGGCAATCGGGCTTAGAGCTATAGCCTAGCGGGTTGCCGTCCTTATCAGTCCACTGCCCCATGTCTTCTTCTGAACTGCTCGGGGGTTGTATAGGAATCCCTTTGAGGTAGTTCTCTAGTGCTTCGCTTAGCTTTTCTTTCACTGATACCTCCTTTCTCTCCTATTTCCTCTGCCACCTTGACCATGCTTAGAAACCTTACAGACCAAAAGGGCTCTTTCTTAAGCCTGTCGTAGGTGATTAATATTGCCGAAGGGGCATAACCCCTGGAGAGCATCCACTTAATTCCTTTGGCTTCCTTGGCACGGTTGGGCGTGTCCCAGTTCCGTTTTTTTAATTCTCTAAATACCTCTCTGATTTGGGATGCTGATTTATTAGCATCCCGCAGGGGTTTCTTTTGAATAGTTTCTTTATGTATATTTTGTGGTTCCTCTGCTGGTAACTTTTTTGTAGCTGAGGGGGTTCCTCTGCTGGTAACTCCTGTTACCTGTTCTGGTAACCTTTCCTTAGTTACCTTCTTACGTAACTTTTTAATCCATTTTTTATGATCCTTTTGAAATCCAAGCTGTTTGTTACCTTTCCTGGTAACTAAATTCCTAGTGACTAGGTGTTTAAGGCTGGTCGAGGCATGACCTTTAGAGATTCCGGTGCCGGCTACTATCTGAGATAAGCTTATGAGGTCAGATTTCTTGTGCCAGCCATACGTCTTCCTGATGATGAACCACAGAATTCTGGATTCATAGGGGGCTAGGTTTATCCTGGCCAGCTCTTCCAGGATCTCGTTGGCAATCATAGTGAAGCCGTCCTCAAGCTGTGGTTTGGCCATTTCTTACCCCTTCAGCGCAGCCCGGGAGTTGACAAGAAATTTAATTGAGGCCTAAAATTGCAATGCATTTTTCTACCCCAGAGGAGCCAGCAAAAAGCTAGAGCACCAGCTGAGGCTGGCTCTTTTATTTCTTAAGTTTTATCTTCTTGTATACCTCTTATGTCCTCACCTCTGCTGTCCCTTTCGGCAGGAGGGTGTAGCTCCATAGTCTCGGCTATCTCCCGCAACACCCAAGATAATCGCCATAGGGCACTATCGATCTGCGGGTCACCACTAAGCTTGGGTGGTCGATTTCTTGGTTTAGTGTTGGAATGCTCCACTTTTAACCTGCTGCCGTTGG
>JAUWHW010000024.1 GCA_030605665.1 Dehalococcoidia bacterium
CATTTTGAATCACCTTCACCTTGAACCAGTGAGGAACTTGAGATGGCAAGCAACATCAGGATAAGCGATAAAGATAGCCAGGCAATCGGAGCTTACCTTGATGCCGATTTGATAGGAAGGTCAATGTTTATCTTACCAAGAGAATCTAAGGGAAGGCGCATGCTAGCATCTAAAATTTCTATTCCGAAGATAGCACCAGAATGATCGATGTCCATCAATATCCCATCTTGCAACTTGATGGTTTTGTTTACACTCCCCTGTCGGAACTGGATATACAGGGCATCAGCTTGCTCATCGAAGCTAATATTCACTTCGCACCTCCTACAGCCAATAGGCAGTGATGATAATCGTATTTTCGCCTTCTTGGCGATAAACTACTTCAAGTGTATTGCCCGAGAGTTCCTTTCTAGCCATAAGGCGCCCCTTAAAGCTAGGTATAACCTCATCTGGCTGGAGAATAGCTTGTTCAATCTGACTTGCCATGACCTTTCTTTGTTTTATCCGCGTACTAACATGCTTAGTATAAACGAAAGGCATATGAAAAGATACCACGGATTGAGTTCAAACATCAACGATAATGCAAAGTTTGATGTGGAAGCGAGAGGCGAAGCAAAATGAAAAAGGAAATCCGAAATCCTAAACCCTAAAGGAAAGTCAAAAAGCAAAAAGCAAGATGCAAAATGACAGAGCAAAAGTTAAAAATCAGTTTAGTAAAGCCTTTTTACATTTTGAATTGTAATTTTGACTTTTTATTTTTGAGTTTTGATTTTGGAAGGAGTTTTGGATTTGTTTAGAGTTTAGATATTAGAGTTTCATAAAGGGGAGTCGGGATTAATGAAAGGTTTAGAGGAGCTCGGTAAACTCGTCAACGGTAAGGTCAGCCTTGCGGATCAAGGTTCGCAGAGTACCTGCCTTAAGCTCTCTCTTCTCCACTTCCTCAGTTTCAATTGTAAGGGGAAGCCCCTCTGCTCTGCGCTCCTTAAGGCAGTAGCGTATTTCCTTTGCCACAAGTTCGGGGGTCTCTTTCGCAAGAGGCATATTGTGCTTCTCTCTAAGGGCTAAAATTCCCTCGATAGCTTCCCGAATATTAGCCAGAGCTTCCTCCCGGCTATCACCTTGGCTAACGCAACCAGGCAGAGCCGGACAGTGGACAGAATATCCAATTTCCTCAGGCTCCAAAATAACAATGAATTTCACGCCACCCTCTATTGCTACAATAGCAAAAGGAAATGGAAAATGCAAAATTGGGGAGAAATTCAGGAGCCAATAGTCCGTAGGGCTTCTCGATTCTGAATCCTGACTTCTGACTACTGTATTCCGGCTACTGACTACTAAGTCTTGCCTTTTTATCTTTGAATTTTAATCTCTCTCAGAACGACAGGCGCGGCTGGTAAACAACCTCGATAATTTGCCCCGGTTGATGACTTGCTGAGTTGGGAAAGGAATCCTAAACTGATATACTAAGTATATAGAGTAAGTAACAATAAAGGGATTTACAGAGATGGAAGTAAAGACAGAGCATCCTTATGTCGTTAGAGAGAGCGGTATTTGTGGCGGGCGACCTACCATTAAAGGCACTCGAATTGCAGTTGAGTTGGTAGCAAGGCTTTATGGGCAAGGTTGTTCTTCAGAAGACATCGTTGCTACTTATCCCCAAATGAGGCGCGCAGCTATCTACGATGCTATTAGCTATTATCTTGACCACGAGGATGAGATAGAAGTTAAAGAAAGCCTGGAGGACCTTAAGCAGAGATACAATTTTGAGTTAGGTCCAAAGGGGCTTATCAGGTTCAGGACTGAGCCTTGCTCATAAAGTTTTACCTCAACGAAGATATCGCCCCTGATTTAGCCAAGCTCCTTCGTGAGCGAGGTTTTGACGCTATAAGCACTTATGAAGCCGGAATGAGAGGCAAGTCAGATGAGGAGCAAATGGAGTTTGCCCAACAACAAGAGCGAGCCATCCTTTCTTGCAACTTTCATGACTACCTAAGATTAGCCCGGGTGTGGTTTCTAGCTGGGAAAGAACATTACGGTGTTATTGTTTCTTATCGTCAGTATGCTGGAAAGGAGTTGGGGAAGCTCCTTCAAGTAGTGCTTAAGCTACTTAATGATGTTACTGCCGAGGAAATGCACAACACAGTGAGGTTGCTTGACGAGTTTGCAAGATAGGACTGGCTTTCGGAGTAAGAAAGCAAAACTTGGGAACCAGTCAGTAGCCAGTAGTCAGTAGAGCTTCTCGATTCTGACTCCTGACTCCTGACTCCTGACTACTGTATTCCTCGGAGCGAGCTTCCACGCTTAGGCTCAGAACAAGCTCCGCAATCTGATGAGATTGCCACGCCTTCGCCTGTTCAACTTCGCTAAAGGATATAGCATGGTATGTGATCCTCAATTTCTATGGACTCGATGCGAAGCGTCAAACATCACCTTGCTCCTGCCACGAGAATTTGACATTTTTGCCCTTTAAAAAGCTTACATCAAATCTATCTAAACTACTTACTCTTCCCAATATAGAAGGAACAGCATTGCTGTCAGCAATTGCAACTGGTAGCCTAAATTCCTTATCGCCAATCCTTATTTTCAGCTGATGTATAAATGCTACTAAAGCAGATGATGGAACAACGCCTTTTATCTCTATATATTGACCGGTTGTTATATCATCTACTAAAAGCTCACCGATAAACCTGGGCAAAATTGTAACATCAGCACCTGTGTCAGCTAAAACTTCATCCACTAGAATCCAATCCTCTCTTAAGTTAGAGAAGAATTCCAGAGAAAGTAATGGTCTTAATATCTTGCCAAATATCTTGCTTTCCTGCTCGATATATGGAAATTCTATTTCAGGCATACCACTAGTACGTCTTCCTTTATCTTCCAAGCAATGGCAACTCTTTTACTTGGGTTGTTTTTCTTAACGGCGACAAACTTTTGCTTTGGATTTAGCCCCCTCCAGACTTCTCTTCCATCAACTTTTATAACGTATTCAAATTTCCCCATTTTTCCTATCTCCTGTACATTTTAATTCACATTCTAGCGGCATCCCTGATCTAGTATAACATAGCTAAAGTTGTTATCAAATTCATATACAGCAACAAAAGAAATCCTAAGCACGAAATCCGAAATCCTAAACAATATCGAAGTACTAATGACTAAAATTCAGAGCAAGATGAGTTTTGGTATTTGAATTTGGAATTTGTTTAGGATTTAGAGTTTAGATATTAGAATTTCATAATCAGCCATTCTTAACCAAATCTTAACCTTTCTTAACCCATTTCTTAACCTGCCATGATTTACAATTTACTGGTAATGAAAATACCAGTAATGGTCGATAGCTGGTAGTCAGAGAAGAGTAAAAAGCAAAAATCAAGATGCAAAATGACAAGGCGAAGCTAAATAAAAGATTAAAATGCAAAAAGCAAAAATACAGAGCAAAGGTAAAAATTTTTGAGTTTTGCTTTGTAATTTTAAGTTTTGACTTTTGAATTTTGATTTTAGTTGAATTGTAATTTTAATTTTTTATCTTTGATTTTTGATATTCGTTAGGATTTAGAGTTTACCAAAGGAGGTGATGATAATAGGGGATTAACTTAACTTTCCAAACAAACGAGAAAAACAAATAGAAAGGAGGAATAGATGAAAAAAAGGATTTTAACTTTAGTTGGTGTTCTGGCTTTGGTGGCTGTTCTGGTTGTGCCAATGGCACTTTTAGCCGCCGACAACGAGGCGTCGCAGGGTGCTTCCACCGGCAAGTCGGCCGCTATATCCATCGTGGGCAAAATAGCCGATACTGCCGTAGGCACAGTCACATTTCCTGAGGGCGCGCCTGATGCCACAGTTTCCGACCCCTACAATAACGTCGATACTGTGGCTGACCCACAAGTGCTCCATGCGTCGGCTAGTGATCCAGTGGTGAGACTTAAGAACACTTCGGCTGGAACTCTTACGGTTTGGCTTGAGATAACAGGCTGGACCGCGGCTGCAGTGTCCGAGGATTACGAGCTAGTGGATACTGGTACTACTACTGTTGCGGTAGTCGACGATGTGCTATCATCCGATGGTAATGCTGCCAGCGTTGATACCTCGGTGACGATGGCCACTACCACGTACAAGGCCCTTTATCTAGAGATAACTTTGAGCAGCTCGTCTGGTGCCTCAGGAACCTCGACACTTTCTATCCTTGGAGAAACATAATATAATAAGCTGGCTTTGATGGGAGGGGTTGCCTCTCAAGGGCCAACCTCTCCCAACTCGGCTTGGAGGTCTCATGCTTAAAAGGCGCTGTATCAACATAAGAGGGTGTCATTGCGAGCCGAAGGCGTGGCAATCTCATATACGCAACAGGCAACACATTAAGCTATTAGTAGTTGCTTTACTACTTGGCTTGTTGTTCATCCCTGCCTCCGCTGTATGGGCAACCTCGGTTGACCGATTATCGCTTTGCAATTTAGAGGGCTCCCCCGGCGAGGCCGTAGAGGCGGAAATAACATTAGAGGGAACTGACCCAGAGGAAAGGTCGGGCTATTGGTATACGCATTACAAGGAGGTGGAAGGGGACAATGACAGAATGGACATCACATCCTGGATTGCGTTCGAGCCTGAGCAATATAGCATCAGAGGGGGAGAGACAAAGGTTTTTACTGTCAAGGTGACGATTCCAGGAGATGCAGGGCCAGGATTGTGGGGGGCAACATCTGAAGAGGCAGGCAAGGCAGGCCATTCGGATGAGAGGAGGACATATATCATATTCAAGGATGCCATTACCGGGGGGAATGTATACTCTGGTCTTCTAATCCCGGTTTCAGTGAAGGTTCTGGGAAATCCAAGCCCATTAGCACCTGTCATAAAATTTGTTAGGGCAAACATGATAGTAACTGTGTTAGCCATTATTATTGTGGTATTGGTGGCAGTGCTATTGAGGAGGGCGAGATTAAGGAGAGCAGGTTAATGAAGCAATCGCCCTTTGTGTCATTGCGAGCGGAGCGTGGCAATCTTATCCCAAAATGTCATCCTGGGCCCTTCGCTTCCTGTCATTCTGAGCGTGTGAGCCGAAGCCCTGAACGAAGTGAAGGGGAAGAATCTTATACAACTCAGGGTAAACTCCGCGAAGGACTTCATCCCCGCCGAGATTGCTTTGGCATTTTGTGCCTCGCAATGACAGGGAAGGAAGTCGCGTGTCATTAAGGTATTGAACGAGTATAAATACTTGCCAGGCTGCACAAAAGTGAAAGCAGCAAGTTACGTAAAGAGAGCAGGCAAGAGGTACTATTTACTGGCGCAGGCTACTCAAGTATAAGAATGAGCAGGTCAGGTATGAAAATAAAGAGGCGGATTTACTTTCCATTACTGATTACGCTGCTGGTTGCCCTGGCCTTGGGGGCTATTCCCTTAAGCCAGCCATCTACAGTTTATGCCAGCCCCGATGCTGAGCGGCAAAGTCCTGATGTTCTCATAGCGCAAACTAATCTTTCTGGGGCGGTCGCTGCTATTCAGGATGACCCGGATAGCCCAGATACAAATTGGCTGACTGCTATTATAGAGCAGAACGATACTGTTTGTCATGTGAGCTTTGCAACTCCTACTGGGAACCCCACTGAAGGAGCAGGTTTACAGGAGTTTAAGATTTTCGTTAGGAAAGACCCAGGTACAGGAACACCAACGGTGAGAATTGATTTATATGAGTCGGATGCGCTTGTAAGCACTATTATGGCTGCTTCAGATGTTACCAGTGAAAGTGGACAATTATTCTCGGCAACTTGGGATGCGAGTTTACTAGGAACAGCAGATGGTAGTGGTGTTGAGTGTTACATTTATGGCGTTGGTGTGTCAGGAGCCAAAGCGGTCAAGACTACCGTTGAGGTTGGTGCTGTTGAGTGGAATGTTAATTATACACCTTTTTCAACCGCAATAGAAATCAGAGCCCAAGATTATTCAACTGCGGTAACAGCCATCACGTTTCCAGAAGGTGCCCCTGGTGCTACAGTCTCCACGCCATACAATAATGCAGACGGTAGTGGCAGCCCACAAGCGTTTGGTACCCCAGGTACGCCAGTGGTAACGCTTTTTAATGGTGGTTCTGTTACCTATACCATCTGGTATAACATCGCCACATTCACTAATGGCATTGTATCCAGTGAGTATTACCTCATAAACGATAAGGGGGCTGCATGCACCAGCGCGGATTCTATCACCGACGCTGTGACCTTTGATGCCGACACAAATACTGGAACAACGATAGCTGCCGGCGCTGGCAATGAAAAGGACCTCTATCTAAAGATAACTCTCAGCGAAGTAGCGGGAAAATCAGGAACTTCGACGCTTACAATCTTGGGAGAACCATAAGCTGGTTTAGGCAAAACTTTTTGTTTGTTAAGGTAAACCTTAGGATGAGCATATTGGAGTATCAAACCAGGAAGTTAATTACCGCGATATTTTTGATATTGGCGTTATTGCCATACCCCATTTATGCCGCTACCCAAGAAGCCGGCACGCTTACTTTACAGACTTCAATAGTAACGGCCGAGCCTATTCAGATTCCGGCCGATGGCATTTCAACCTCAACTATAACCGCTGACGTCAGGTATAAAGATGGCAACCCGGTGGCGGATGGCACTGACGTGCGTTTTACTACAAATAACGGCAGCTTTATCGGCGGTGCTTTGACCATAGATAAGGAAACAGTTGGCGGCATAGCTACGGCGGAACTGAAGTCAATATTGAGCGTCGAAACCGTTATTGCCACCATAACTGCCGAGGCTAATGGCAGTAAAGGTGCTACCTCTGTATTCTTCGTGGCCGGCGGCGCCGAGATTGTTGACTCAAAGACAGAGATAACGTCTCCCGGCGAGTACACGGTGGATGCTAAGTCTGAGGCTGATACTGAAGTTACCAAGAGCGGGGACGGGACGCCGATTATAACGGTGGCTAAATACGAGAGCAATCCTGGCGGCACGATTCCCGGTGGCTTTGCCGCCACTGGTGAATATATTGATGTGTACCTTGACAGCACTGAGGATGTTGACCAGATTGAAATTAAGAATTACTACACCGCAGCTCAGGTGGCCGGGATTGACGAATCATCATTAATAATAAGGTGGTGGAATGGCGAAAGCTGGGTGCAGTGCTCAGACAGCGGCGTAAATACAGAAAATGTTAACGGCTATAGCGGCTATGTGTGGGCAAAGATAAGAGCCGACACCACGCCTAATTTAACTGACCTGAGCGGTGCTGTATTTGGAGGTATGGGAACTCCCTCACCAACCGAGGACGAAGAGGAGGAAAGAGTTATCACTCGCTCCCTGTACATAGATATCATGGGCAAGGTAACTAAAGTCAAAATCAGTTCCTCGGGGAGGCTCCTTAAATCGGTGAGGGCAACCGATGCCGAAGGACAAATAGTTCTGGAGCTTGACCGTAGGACCAAAATACTTTGCCCCGGCGGAAGAGTGCCTCAGAGGCTGGAGATGAAAGCCATCCAGATACCGCCGCCTGAGGACACAGTGGTGTTGAGGAATGTCTACAGGCTTGATGCTTACCTTTATAAATACAGCCAGACCCCTTCTCTTTTCACCATATCACCGCCAGGCAAGCTAGCTTTGAGCTATGACCTCAGCGAGTTACCCCCTAATTCTTTATCGCTATTTACCGCTTACTACGATACCCAGAAGGGCTGGGTGGAGCTTTCTCCCGGCGATATAACTGAGGCTGACGAGCTGACAGTGGAGATAAGCGGGCCTGTGATTTTCACCATTATAGTAAAGCTGGGCCCGCCACCCCTCCCTGGTGAGCCGTGCTTCCGACCCAGCAACCTGGTCATTGAGCCCGGGGAAGTAAAGCCGGGGCAGGAAATCACCATCAGCCTTATCGTCACCAATATCGGCGGGGCAGCGGGAACCTGCACCTTAGAGCTCAAAGTTGATGGGGAGGTCAGGTCGGTAAAGAGCGTCACTTTAGAGCCCGGAGAAAGCGAGGTGGTGAGCTTCAGCATAATTGAGGCTATGGTGGGGGAGCATGTGGTGGAGATTGCCGACCTTAAGGGCGATTTCAGTATTGTGCTAATCCCCCGTCCCTGGTGGCTTCTAAGCACGGCAGCTATACCTCCCGTGATTATCATCCTTGAGCGCAGAAGAAGGTGGAAACAGAGGGTTGAGTGGAGCACGGGACTGAAGACCAAAGATTGGCTGGTAAAATGAACCGAGCGAAATAAAAATGTAAAAATAAAAATGCAAAAATACAGAGCAAAGGTAAAAACATTTTTAAGTTTTGACTTTTGAATTGTCACTTTGAGTTTTGATTTTGTTAAAGGGGTGGTAGATGGCTAACATTAAGCGAGAAAAAGAGGAACAATTAGCTCTGGCTAATATGTTGAGCCGCATCATTCTCTCCAGCTCGAATATAAGGGAGTTAGTTGAAGGTTTCGCTAAAGAGTTAAAGAGGTTGATGTCTATTGACTGGGGGACTGTTGCCTGGATAGAAAGAGGTGATACCGTTTGCCTTTTGCCCCTGTCAGGCAAAATAAACTTGAGTCGTGATTTTGAGAGCACCCTCCCTGTGGAAAGAACACCCATAGCCTGGCTAGTGGAAAATAAAAGGGCACTGTTAGAGCCTGACCTCAGAAAAGCAAGTCAGCCATGGAGTGTTAGCTTCCTGGGCAAACTGGGGAAACAAGAGATAAGGTCAATGGTGATGATGCCCTTTTTCTCAGGAAGGGAAGTTTTTGGCAGTCTTATTGTGGGCAGCAGAAAGCCAAATGTCTATAAAGAGAGGGAGCTAAAGTTGTTGAAGTACGCTGCCTCCCAGTTGGCTTTGCCCCTGGCTAACAGTTTATTGCTTCACGAGCGGCTGAGCACGCTTGTTCAGGATTTTAGAACACCTCTCACACCTGTGGTAGCCTCCAGCAGTTTGCTGGCTGAGCAGCTCCAAGCTGACCCTGAAAGTGCTGAAGCCAGGCTGAGCCAGAATATCTACCGTGCTGCTCAGGAGCTGCAAACTAAACTCTCAAAGGTCCCGGGTGCAGACAGAACGAGATAGGATACCTGGCGCCACGCCTTCACATATCTTGCCTCTGGCATTTTACCCTCTGAAGCTCCAATAATAGCAATAATTGTAGGGGCGAGGCTTTAGCCCCGACCAACTTCAATAAAATTCTAATATCTAAGCTCCAAATCCTAAACAAATCCTAACAAATATCAAAAATCAAAGATAAAAAATTAAAATTACAATTCAAAATGTAAAAAGGCTTTACTAAACTGATTTTTAACTTTTGCTCTGTCATTTTGCATCTTGCT
>JAUWHW010000045.1 GCA_030605665.1 Dehalococcoidia bacterium
AGATACAATTTATTCAGCCATGTTATAGCTGGCGCAAGCCTGCTTGTGCTAAGACACCGTAGGACTGTGAGATTGCGGAGTTTGTTCCGAGCATGAGCAAGGAATCTCACTCCTCGCAATGACAGGGAAAGCAAGGCGCCGCAGGGCCCAGAGCTAAGACTTAAGCTGAACAGGAATAACAGGGCAAGCCCCCTGAGGGGGCTTGCCCTTATCCTATAAGTGTCAGCCCTGTTAATCGTCTTAATCATCACCTTTCTGTTCTCACCTTCCTGCTCTCAGCCCACTACCCCACCAGCCAATCCACCAAATGATTTACCCAAGGCAGCCATTATAGACCAGCTCTATAGCATCCAGCCAAACGAGGATTTTATTAGCGAAGTTACGCAACAACTTGAAGGCCATGGTTTCGTTGTTGACCTCTACCAGGGTGATGAGATTACTGTTGACTTCTACCGCGAGTTACCCGTCTATGGCTATAAGCTAATTCTCTTCCGGACCCATTCTGGCTTACTTTTCCATAGAAGAGACTCCCAAATAGAAGTAACCAAGGCGACCTGCCTATTTACCAACGAACCATATAGTGAAAGAAAACATATTAAAGAGCAACTAAATGGTGAATTAGCCAGGGCAAGGATTCGTGAAGGCTATCCTATCGTTTTCGGCATAGGAGCAAGGTTCACAAAGCATAGCATGGAAGGAGAATTTGATAATACGGTTATCATAATGATGGGTTGCTCTTGCCTCTATCTTGATGACCTGGCACAAGCCTTCATCACTAAAGGTGCCTCAGCTTACCTTGCCTGGGATGCTACCGTGGACCTGGACTATGTGGATGAAGCTGCTCCCTATTTAATAAGGCAACTATGTGTGGATAAGGTGACTGTGGGAAAGGCGGTAGCGAGCACCATGAATGTAGTAGGCCCAGACCCAAAACATGGTGCGAAGCTCAAATACTATCCGCCACAAAGTGGAGATAAGACACTAAAAGAACTATTTAGCTTTTAAGGTGCAACTTCCTGAACACTTCCCCCCACAATCGACGGTTAGAGGAGAGTATTTATCCCAGAAGTATATTGTCTATCAGTCTCGTTTTGCCTAGCCTGACAGCAGGCTAGGGCTGGACGCTGCAAGGTTCAGAGCCGAGACAGAAGCAACAACGATGCTGCCCATGCTATATAATATCGGTGGGGAATAACATGTTGAGGAACTACACTGCGAAATACACAAAAATAAGTTCTGGCTACATGGGTCAGTTAGTTGAGTGGCCCGAGGTAATTACAGAGGGCAGAACTATAGAGGAATGTAGGGAAATGCTGAGGGATGCTTTACATGAAATGGTGTTAGCGTACCAGCAACAAGGTAAAGAAATCCCCCTTGGTGGAAGGCTCTTGGAGCAACTGCCAGTAGAGACATGAGGTGTCTGTAAAGCGTCGTGAGTTGATAAAATACCTTGAAGGGAATGGATTTTACCTGCTGCGGGAAGGTGGTAAGCATTCCATCTACACAAATGGTATAAAAACTATACCGGTGAAAAGACACCTTGTTTGATAGAGTAACTGCAAATGAACTATGCAAGCAAGCTGGGCTGAAACCTAAATACTAGTCGAAGAGCAATGGGAGTCACAATCTGGAAAGCAATAACTTATGCTAGAACTATATTATCTATCAATCTCGTGTTGCCTATCCTGACTGCTAAGGAGGCCAGGGCTGGTCGGTCAATAACCTTTAATTCTCCCAAATCATTGGCATCAGCGACGCTAACATAATCAATCTGTGCTAAGGGCTCTTTTTGAATAAGCGAGGTCATTGCTTCACGAATTTTATCAGCATCTTTTTCTCCATCCTGCCATAGCTGCATGGCCAGGGTGAGAGCTTTAAATAGGACAGTGGCTGCTTGGCGCTCCTCAGGATTGAGATAAGTATTGCGGCTACTCATGGCTAAGCCGTCGCTTTCTCTGACAGTGGGCACAACTACAATCTCTAAGATCATGTTAAGGTCAGCAACCATGCGATTGATAACAACCACCTGTTGGGCATCTTTTTGCCCAAAGTAAGCTCTTGTGGGCTGGACGATGTTGAATAGCTTAGTGCAAATTGTGGCTACTCCCCTGAAATGTCCCGGGCGAGATACCCCCTCAAGATGCTCAGTGACCCTCCCCACACTCACCCGGCTACTAAATCCAAGTGGATACATCTCCTCAGCAGAGGGCACAAAAACAATATCTGCTTTCTCTCCCTGTAATAGCTTCAAATCGCGATTGAGGTCGCGTGGGTAAGCTCTAAGGTCTTCATCAGGCCCAAACTGGGCAGGATTGACAAAAATACTGACTATAACGGTAGAATTTTCCACTCTGGCCTTCCTTACCAGAGCTAAGTGACCCTGGTGAAGGTAGCCCATGGTGGGTACAAGTCCAACCGGGCCGCTGAACTGCTGCCTTAATTCCCTTAACTCGCCGATTGTTTTTACTACTTGCATTGTTGTTCAAGCAGGGTGAGATTCTTCTCCTTCGCTATGCTCAGGGTCAGAATGACAGAAGGAATTGGCTATTGTTTTATTACTTGCATTTTCACCCTCACCTTAATCCTCTCCCTTGAAGGGAGAGGAAATTGCAGTGTTGAGGGAAGCGAGAATACTCTCATCCATGGTGTAGCTCTGTTTCATAGTAGGAAAACTAACAGACTCAACTTCAGCCACATAATCAGCAATAGCAGTCTTCATTTCGTCAGCTAACTTAGCATACCGTTTGGCATGTTTAGGCACAAAATCGGTGTAAAGACCCAAAATATCGCTGATTACCTGAACCTGCCCATCGCAATCAGGTCCAGCACCGATACCAATTGTGGGGATGCTTATCCTCTGAGTAATCAACTTGGAAAGGGGTGCTGGAGTACACTCCAGAACAACAGAGAAGGCACCAGCCTCCTCCAAGATACAGGCATCTTTAAGTAGCCTTTGGGCTGTCTCTGGCACTTTCCCTTGCACCTTGAATCCACCCAGCTGGTATATGGATTGTGGGGTAAGCCCGATATGTCCCATAACTGGAATGCCACAAGCGGTGAGTCGCTTCACCACCTCGGCCACAATCTCACCTCCCTCTAACTTCACTGCCTGTGCTCCGCCTTCCTGGATGAACCTCGCTGCATTATATAAAGCGTCAGAAACGTTAGCATGATAGGTCATAAAGGGCATGTCGCCTACTACCAGAGCTTTCTTAGCACCCCTGACCACAGCTTTCGTGTGGTGTAGCATTTCACCCATGGTTACCGGTATGGTTGACTCATAGCCTAGCATCACCATCCCAAGGCTATCGCCAACCAGTATTAAAGGCACACCAACTTCATCTACCATCTTGGCGGTTATATAATCATAAGCGGTTAACATGGGTATTTTTTCTCTCTTTTGTTTCATCTCTTTTATTTCATTGATAGTTACTCGCATTTCGGCACCTCCTTTTTCTACCTTTTTAGGCTGTTTAATTTTGCCTCAGATTCAAAACTAGATTTGTCTCATTCAGTTTTAATACCCATTCACCTCCAAAATTTTCGTAGTGCGACCCTTTAGAGTCGTGCACGAGACTAAAGCCTCGCACTACATTTTTAGCTTCCTCTTATCTATTTGCGTCTTAAGCAGAGCTTTTAATTCCTCAGCTCTGGCTGTATCGATTTTGCCCTTGGCTAAAGCAACCGGGATGGTTTGAAGTCCTAAATCCTGGTAGGTGGCAAATAATGCTGGATTTTTACTTTTAAGGGCGTTCAGGTGTTTGCTTATAGTACTCAAATCACCACGAGCTATGGGACCGGTGAGGCAATTAGGCAAGCCAATATTTTCAATATTATTCATCGTGCCCTTAAGCAAAGGAAGTAAGGATTTTGTGGCCTCCTTTGGTGACACTCCAAAACCCTGCCATAAATCCAGGGCTAACTTGACCAGGGTTACCAGGTAATTGGATACAAAAACAGCCGCTGTATGGTATAGCACCTTGTCTCCCGGCTTGAGTTCCACCCACCTGCCATTTAAAGTGGCAGCTAATTCCTTTAGTCTGGATAGCAGTGGCTCTTCAGCCTCTAAGGCGAAGGTGGAACCAGGCAGATTCTTTATAGCTTCATCACCTCTGGCAAAAGTTTGTAACGGATGGAAAGAACCCACATTAGCCCCAAGTTGTCTCGCTGGTTCTAGAATATCAATAGAATGAGCACCACTGCAGTGTATAACATCCTGACCTTTATGCCATTTAATTTCACCGGCTACTTTAGAAATAACATCATCGGGCGTGGTAATGAAGACTAGTTCAGCAGCGTCGGCTACCCCTTGAGCTGTTTGACAAACTTGGCAGTTAGGCACTAATTGAGCCAGTCTTTGTGCTGAGCTTAGAGTACGACTGGATACAGCAAGTACTTTGCATCCTCTTTGAGAAAGGCTTACTGCTAAGGCTGTGCCTACCGTTCCAGCGCCAATAAATCCCACTTTTAGCATCTCTTAACCTCCTTGGCTGTTGGAATACCAGCTATAGTTTCAGCAATTCCCGGGACATCAGTCACAGCACCATACATAACCATAAATAAAAATCCTCTCGGCAATGCCGAGAGGATTATCGAACTAAACTTATCTCACCGTCTCGGTCGTCGCCGATCCAAGCGGAAATTCCTACTTAGCCTGACTTTAAGCTCACTGCTCTAAGAGTCAGTGGCTAATTTTATATATTAGCAGATTTATCTTGTTTCGTCAATAGCGTGTGCTGGCTGACCACATAGGTAACACTGGGCTACGGATTTTAGCAAGTTCCTTTTCAGTATACTCTACGGGAGCAAGATAGCCAAGGGATTGGTGCGGACGGTTGAAGTTATACTCAATAAGCCATTCGGTGTAATTAGTGGATGCTGGAATTCGACGGGTGGCTGGTCCACTTAACCATCCTTGCAATTCATCCCTATCAGTCTGGATACCTGTGCCAGGGAGTACCCCACAACCTTCTATATGTGCCACCGTATCACTTCTTTCTCATCTGTAATTGTTCATCGTGCGTGGTCAGTCGCACTTTCCCCAATCATAAACGGGTTGCCCTGACCTCTCAGGCTCATCTTGCGTTGAAAGAGACTCTCATTTGACAAAAAACTCTCTTTAATGTACATTATGCAAGGTTAGCTATAGTTTAGGTTATTACAAGCTTTTTCAGATCGCTTCAGATTCGTCGAGTATTGGATGACTAAACCCTAACTAAAAATTTAGATGAAAGGAGGTCATCCAATGAGTTTTCAGGACAAGTCGCTCCAATGTTCCGATTGTGGGACTACCTTCACTTTCAGTGCTGAGGAACAAGAATTCTTCGCGTCTAAAGGCTACACTAACGAGCCTAAGCGCTGTCCCTCATGCC
>JAUWHW010000047.1 GCA_030605665.1 Dehalococcoidia bacterium
ATTGCCAGCCCCTGTCATTGTGAGGAGCGTCAGCGACGAATCAATCTCCGCTTGGCGACATAAGTCAGGGGAAGCATGTAAATGCCTCCCCTGTTTATTCTAGCTAAAGAAAAGCCTATCTCACAGCTCTGCGGCGCCTCACAAATATAGTAGCTCCAGCTATGATAGCCATAGCTATAGCAATCCAGAGTGCCAGTATGGCTAGCTTGATTAGTAGGTAGAGCTGAGCACCTACGAAGGGAGTTACACTTTGTAATATCTGGGCGGCAAAGACTATAATAAAAGAGAGCTAAGAAATGGATGCTCAGCAAATAAGAAAGCTTATTGCCGAGAGGAAATATGAGTTCGCAAAACATGCTGAGAGGGAACGAGAGTCAGATATGATCCCAGTGGGAAAATTAGAACAAGCTCTTAGAGACTGTGAGGTCATTGAGGACTATCCAGATGACCCCCGAGGGGCAAGCTGCCTGGTTTTGGGATTCTACAAGCAAGAGCCTGTTCATGCAGTATGCACGATAAAAACTAACCCAGAAGAGTTGTTTCTCATTACCGTTTATGACCCTTCTAAGCATCCTGATAACTGGACTGCCAATTATAGGAAAAGGAGATGAGCTTTATGACCAGGATTTACCATAAGTGCCATTTCTGTGGAGGTGAAGTTTTAGAAAAAAGAATTACTATTGATTACCGCTGGGGTGACAAACTTATGGCTATTATTGAGAATGTTCCCGCTGGGGTATGCCAGGTCTGTGGGGAGCAATATTTTAAGGCAGAAGTAGTAAAAGAGATGGAGAGAATAGCGACCTCTGAGGAAACACCTAAAAGGATGCTCCAGGTTCCGCTAAGGGAGCTAACAGTTGCTTAGAGTGCGATTTAAATCATCTGAAATGTAACCGAGAAACCTTCTTGTATAGGGCTCATGGGGCAGATTCTTGAGAACCTGCCCCATTTAAATCCTAAGCCTGGCTTTGCAGCCTATCCCTGAGCCCTTCGGCCTCTTATAGCGATAAAGCCACCAGCTATGATAGCTATACCATTTCGTTCTACTCACTTCTTCCCCTACTATATAAACGAGGTTTCCTAGTACTTTCAATTGTAAATGTGTGGAGGAGGGGTGTGTCAATAGGTATAGCCTAAAAGTTGAGTCATTACTTGCCAGGGTAATATGTTATAATTTGATGTTGATAAGGTAGTGATATGGTTTATACCAAGAGTACGAGAAAATGGCACAATATCCTAGCAAGTTTACTGTGATTCTCGAGGCTGAGGAAACTGGAGGCTATTCAATTCACTGTCCTGCTTTACCCGGTTGCTCCAGCCAGGGAGACACGCTGGAGCAAGCTTTAGCCAACATCAGGAAGGCTATTAGAGCTGTGCTGGAGGTATATCGTGAGAGGGGAATGCATCCTGTCATTGAAACCCCGGAGGTGGTAGCCAGAGAAATAAGTGAGGTGTTGGCAGATAGAGCGGAAGATGGGCTGCCGTTAATTATAGAAACCCGTGAAGTGGAGCTGCCTGTCGCGGTAGCTATATAATGGTTCGCCTTCCCATCGTGTCAGGCAAGGAGGCAGTTCATGCCTTTAACAGAGCAGGTTGGGAAATATCACGACGTGAAGGAAGCCACATCATATTGACCAAGACTGGCATGATTGCCACTCTTTCAGTGCCTGACCACAAAGAGATAAAGCGAGGTACTTTAAGAAGCCTTATCCGCAAGGCAGGATTAACTATCGGGGAATTTTGCTTGCTGCTCCAAAAGTAAAAAACCTTTCCCTTTTGTCTTGCTAGAAGGAAAGGGGCAAGCTGTAAAAGCTTGCCCCTTTAACCTCGCTAACTACTGGTCTTAGCTCCAAACCCTGCGGCGCCTTATAAAATAAGGCTACCACTTATGGTAGCTGCTGCTAAGGCAAGCTAAGGTACCTGAACTTTGCGTGGTAAAAATATCTCCTCTGCTCAGCTTAATCAAGCATTTCCCTAATATTCGGTGAACTCTCTTTTTCTGAGGCCTGAGAGATCCAGTTCGCCTATTCGGGGATCTAACTTGATATACCATTCCTCCATCGTCAGAGCCCCCACCATGGCATCCAGAGGTCCATGCTCAGTCTCGCCAAGCTCCTCAATGATGTAAGCAGTCATATCGAACTCTAGGCCATCGATAGTGGCAGTGAGGTCGCAACGCTCATTTAATTGATGAACCTCTCCACCCAAGCCCACCGTGATCGGCTTTACCTTGCGAGCAGTTGTTGGGCGGAATTCAGCCTTAATGTAGGAACGAAGAGAACCGCTATCGAAGAGTGTTCTTAAAGCTCTTCCGCCTACTTTGATCTCCTTAACGATTCTGGCCATCAACAACCTCCCGGTAATTTGCTTCCATTTTAGCCTGTTTCACTACTTGCATCAATTGGCTAAGCCAGCACTTGCCTTGAAAAGGGAGGGCAAGCCATTAACTAAACTTGCCCTCTCGGTTCTTACTAAGCTTATCCCTGAGCCCTGCGGCGCCTTATGAATATGGTAGTCCCAGCTATGATGGCTGCAAGTAAAGCAATCCAGGGTGCCAGGATGGCTAGCTTGTTCACGGGGTAAGCCTCACCACCCACCGGGCGTGGCTGGCCCCCGGTTCCGAAAGGACTTCCCGCAAGGCAACCTGCTTCTGCTTGGGTTAGATTGGCCCAGATGAAGTTCTGGCTGGGATTGGCACCGGTGGAGGAGCAGCGATGAAAGCCTGTTCCTTCCTGGTAGTAATACAGACCTAGGGATGACTCGTCAACGCCGGCTGCACTCGCCTCGGCATCGGTATAGCTTAGCTCAACACGTATTGGCCAGATAACTACTTCGGGATTGGAGACGTATATGTCTATGTATTTGCCCAGTGTTTCGTCGGGGAATTCCTCGTCGGGAAAGGGTTGAGATTCGTAAGCAGCCACGGTTATGTTGGTCGCCCCTGTAGTGGTTACGGTTACGGTGGTGCCAGCCTCCTCTGCAACCACCTGGATCTCACCTGCATCAAGGCTTTGCTGGTGCACAGCGGGTAGTGACAAAGGGGCCCCCAGCCAGGGCTCGTAAGTTACGTTGCCAGCTACTGTATCTCCAGTCTCAGGGCTGCCTTCAAACTCCGGCAGGATATCATATCCAGAATAACTGGGCCCTGGCTCAAGCCACTCTGGCCCATTGACAGAGCCCCACCAGTTATTGGTTGCCTCAGCCGTTGTATTAGCACAGTTGAGAAGCCCGAAGTACTCATTCCCGGCGATATTGTTCAGGTTGGCTATCAGACTGCCGACATCGTCGATCAGACCAAAGTCATGGTCAACCCGGAAGTTGTCTGTGGCATAGTTGCTAAAGCTGCCAGATGGCTGATCAAAAGGCGAAGTCTCAGAAGAAAGAGTAACAATACCAACATCGTTGTTGGAAATAGTACAGCCATTCATCCTGAGATCAGTGAAAATTGAAAAAACACCACTGCCGGCGAATAATTCCTCTGTTAGACCAAATCCTTCCTGTGCAGACTGAAGCCACTCCCATCCTCCCTGGCAACCGCTTATGTTGCAGTTTACCATATCCACCATTGCAAGCATGGCAAATATGCCCCAACTTCCATAATCCTCTATTGGCACTCCGCTGATGCTGCAGTTATCAAGGATTACATGATCAGCCAATACCCAAACACCCATCGTGCAATTCTCGACCGTGCTGTCGGAGATGGTTACTGTCTCCTCGATATCTCCGCCCATGACAAATATGCCTGTTGCTGGAGGCCCTTCATCAGTGGGATATGCCATATTGCTCACTGTTACAGAGCTGATGTTTCCTGTGCTGTTGAAACACCCGATGCCTGCTACTACTGGGATTATAAGCGATTGAGAAAAGTCGCCGAATCCATTGGGTGCTGCAGATTCAATTACAGGGTATTGGAAATCAATGCTCTCGATGGTGATGGCTGTTGAATTAGCCGTAAAGGCCAGGTAAGGAATAAGTTCTTCCCCATAATATGGGGGATCGTCAACAATGGTGCCTTCTGTGCCAACAACGCTTATGCCGCTTCTTTCTACGATGTAAAAGCCTGTGTATTCCCCTTCTGCCACATGCACTGTGCCGTCATCAGCAACAGCATCAATCGCATCCTGGATGTTATCAAAGGCATCGTAGTCCCAGGTATGGCCGTCATTGTATCCCCCGTCGTAGTAGTCATCATCAACCCAGACCTCGGTGGCTTGTGTGTTTGCCTCCACCGTTCCCGTCGTTGGCACTGCTATTACTCCCAGAGAAAGCACCAATGCCAGGGCAGTCAGCAAATAAACTGGTTTCCTATACCATTTCTTGCTCATTTAACACCCCCATCTTTATCCTGGTAATTCCTTCGGGTTACTTTGTTGACGGAATGTTACTATAGTATTACTTGTCAGTATAGCTCCATTCCCTCCTTATTTGTCAATAGTTTTGGGCACGATAACAGGCAAGGGCACTCTTCGCTCGGCGCCATAAGTAAGGGGAGGCATTTAAATGCCTCCCCAGTTTAATCTGGCTAAATAAATGTCTAGCTCTGAGCCCTTCGGCGCCTTGCTTTCCCTGTCATTGCGAGGAGTGAGATTCCTTGCTCATGCTCGGAACAAACTCCGCAATCTCACAGTCCTACGGTGTCTTAGCACAAGCAGGCTTGCGCCAGCTATAACATGGCTGAATAAATTGTATCT
>JAUWHW010000031.1 GCA_030605665.1 Dehalococcoidia bacterium
AGTGCCGATATACCTTCTAGGAGTAATGTCCATCTGGAGTGCGAAAATTAATGGCTCCGTAAGTTGAACTAAAAAACCAATACCGCCCAGTATTAAGATAGTCCATAAAAATGAAGAGGTATTAGATAATATAAAACATAGAATTGTAACGCCTATCAAAGCTGTTATAATCAGAGTCTTTTTTCTGCTGTGAAAACAAAAATCGCAAATCCAACCTGTCATGAATCGAGCCGGTATGCCTAAAAGCGGATATATACTGGAAAACATTCCTGCCTTAACAATAGTGGTATCAAAGGTCTCAAACAGGAACGTAGGCAGCCACATCAAATAGGTATACTCTATAAAACTTATCCCCCCAAGACAAGCACCTAAAAGCCACAGTGGTCTGTTAGACAAGATTGTCGTTTTTATAGATGAGGCAGAAAAATCAGAATCCCTCTCCACCCCAATTTGTGTCCATTGTTTACCCCCTGGTGCGTCTCGAATAACCCTAAAGCCTATAAGTGCCACACAAGATAGAATAACAAAAGGGACAAAAAAGGCAGACCTCCATCCAAACGATTCTCCTAAAAACGAAGAAAGCCAATAGGAAATTATGGTAAATATAGGTATACAGGTGAGGAAGATTCCCAGGGCAGTGGCCCGTCTTGATTGGGGGAACCAGTTACCAACTAATTTAACTGCTGGTGCATAGGCTCCAGCCTGGCTGACCCCATTAAGGATTTGAAAAGAAATAAAATGATACAGGCGAGTGCTAAAACTGAAAAAAAGATTAGATAAGGCAGATAGAAGACCAGCAATCGTAATCACCCTTTTGGAGCCGAACCGGTCACTTAGATAACCAGCAGGAAACTGGCTTAGTGCATAGGCTATAAAAAAGCCGGCCATGATAAAACCAACACGGAAATGGCTGATCTTTAAATCTTCCATGACAAGTGGGATCACGGCCGACATATTTAAACGACAGAGGTAAAAAGAACCGTAAGTTAACCATATAAAGAAGAGAATCGTATAGCGCCTTGGACATGATTCTAGCTTCATTGATTCATTGGCACTCACGTAACAACCGCTGCAGAACTTCGCCCTGAAATGGTTAAGGGACTTGATAGTAAATCGCCACTCTGAGCCCTTCGCTTCCTGTCATCCTGGGTCCTTCAGCCTTCGTCATTCTGAGGGAGAGAAGCGACCGAAGAATCTCGCTCAGGACAGGCTCCGCGAAGAGTCTATTAAGAGATTCTTCGCCTAGGTTCTTCACTCTGTTCAGAATGACATTGCTCAGAATGACAAAAAAACGAACTCACTAAACAACCCATAATTACCAGGAAAGCCAGCGCACTATTTTACCCCCACCACATCTAAGTTTAGGAATACAAATTAAACCCTACAGAGCTGTCACCTCTTTAATATATGAACGTTTTGTGGAAGGGTAATCACGACTTTCTCCCCTATCTCACGTATACCTAGACTACTAGGGTCGTATTGGTCTATAAGCACGTCTTTGCCTTGAATATCAACTGTATATTTGATCGTGGAACCGGCATACATGGCAATTTTTATAGTGCCCTTAAATCCATTTACCTCTACTGCTTCCCCAGGTGAGCCTATACGTATAGTTTCAGGCCTGGCAACAAGAAAGATTTCCTGACCTGGCTTAATATCCTTCTCGTCAATCAAAACTTCCAAATTACCTAGCTCAGTGGCGACAAGGGCAGGTTCTGTATCTTTCCCCAGGCTCTTAACCACTCCAGGCAGAATATTAACATAGCCTACAAAACTGGCAATAAATTTATTGCCTGGCCTTTCATAAATTTCAGTGGGACTGCCAATTTGCTCTACTAACCCATCGCTCATTACCATGAGCCTGTCTGAAATACTCATGGCCTCAAATTGGTCGTGGGTAACAAAAGCAGTGGTTAGATTCACTCGCTTCTGAATCTCACGAAGTGTGGCTCGCATTTGCACCCTGAGGTTAGCATCCAAATTGGAAAGTGGCTCGTCCAGCAGAAGGACTTTTGGCTCCAGAGCTAAAGCCCTGGCCAGAGCTACACGCTGCTGCTGCCCACCACTTAGCTTTTCAATCATGCGGTCTCCCAACCCATCTAAGCGAACCAGGTGAAGCACCTCCTCCACGCGCTCTTTGACTCGCCCCTTCTTCCACTTATGCACCTGCAGTCCATACCCCACATTACCTGCCACGGTCAGGTGAGGAAACAAGGCATAATTCTGAAAGCACATCTGTGTGCCTCTCTTATCAGGTGTTAAATCGTTGATTACCTGCCCATCCAGAATCACATCCCCTGAATCAGGTTTGGTCAACCCACCGATGCAGCGTAGTAAAGTGGTTTTGCCACAGCCACTCGGCCCCAGAAAGGTGACCAACTCTCCCTCCTTTAGATCGGCAGAGACACCCTTTAATGCTTGAACCGTGCCAAAAGTCTTATAGATGTCCTTCACGACCAACATAGATTTCTTCTTGTCACTCATTTTAAGCACCTCCTGTTTTTGCTGTTATACCTAATCCAGTCCATTTGCTTGAGTACTGGAGAATTGCCAAACAAGCACCCACAATTAAAACTAATTTCACGGATGTGGCACATGACAACCCCATCATACCATATAGTGAAGTGGTTTTACCACAGCCACTCGGCCCCAAAAAGGTGACCAACTCTCCCTCCTTGAGATCAGCGGAAACACCCTTTAACGCCTGGACAATACCAAAAGTCTTATAGATGTTCTTTATGACCAACATAGATTTCTTTTTATCACTCATTTTAAGCACCTCCTGTTTTTGCTGTTATACCTAACCCAGTCCACTTGCTTGAGAACTGGAGAATTGCCAAGCAAGCAGCCACAACTAAAACTACTTTCAGGGTTGTGGCACATGCTAAGCCTATGTACCCATATTGTGCCCACTGGAAGATAAAAACCGAAGCCAGTGGAGATCCTGCGGAGGTAAGGAAAACCACAGCGCTTAAGGATACCATTGTGGTCATAAAAACATAAAGAAACCCATACATGAATGCAGGGAAGATAATGGGCAAAACTATTCTCCTGAATGTGGTAGTAGTACTAGCTCCCAAATTTAAAGAGGCCTCTTCCACTTCAATACTAAGCTGCTGTAGTTTGGTGATTCCTGCCTCCATACCTACGGCCAGAAAACGGAACACACAACTAAGAACCAGAATCATCATTGTTCCCGTAAGCAGCAAAGGTGGCCGCTTAAAAGCCATTAAGTAACCAATTCCCAGAACGGTACCAGGTAGAGTAAATCCCGCTAGACCTATTGCCTCCAGAGCAGCTCGACCTCTAAATTTCCCCCGTATAATCACATAGGCCAGCAAAACACCCAATATAGCACCAAACAGACCAGCCAGAAGGGAAACTCTTAAACTATTAACCAGTGCTGCATTGCTACGCCAATCCAAAATATGACTGAGCGTAAAGGTATTGTAGATGCCCACAAGCCTCGTAAATGCTCCCACTCCCACTACTCCAAAAGTAAGTATAATGAGTCCGCATGTGATAAAAGAGACCGCCAGCATTGGTGTTAAGATAGCTGGGGTTATATGCCTGGGTTCCGCAGCCACAGGCTTGCCCAGGATGGTGGTATAAGCTTTGCCCCGTATCAGGTAGCTTTGCACAATGAAAATCACTGCACAGGGGAGGATTAAAAATATAGACATAACACTACCTAAATTGAAGTCCACCAGTATACCCGCAACCTGGGTGTAAATATCCGGCGCCAGGAAGGCAGTCCGTCCACACAAAATTGCCACATTGCCAAACTCCGCTACAGCCAAGACAAAAACTATGAGAGCAGCTTTCAAAAAGCCCGGAGTTAGCAAAGGAAGGGTAATACTGCGTAAAATCTTTCCTTCCGTAGCCCCCAAATTAGCCGCGCTATCCTCTAAATTGGGATTAAGAGAACTAAGGGTATTCTCAATCATCAGGTAAGCCAGAGGAAGAAACGCCAGTGTCTGAGCTACAACGCATCCTACAAAGCCATAGATACTCCATTCAAGATTAAGCGCCTGGGTGATAATTCCATTATGTCCCAAAAGTATTATTAATGAAAGGGCAAATATATAGGGTGGTGCTATTAGCGGTAATAACGTAATTAGTTTCAAAGGTCTACGAAGATGCCTGGGTCCCCGGGTAGTCATGTAAGCAATGGAAAAACCAGCACCTAAACACACCGATGTGGTCAGGATGCCAAGAAGCATAGTGTTAAAAAAGGATTGATAATAGTAGGGGTTAGTTAGGAATTTCCTATAATACTCTAGTGTAAACCCCTCCGGCCCAGATACACTCTTTAGCAGCACCACAACAAGAGGCCAAAGGAGAAAGAGGGCCAGAAGCAAGAATAATAAACCGCCCGTACTGCTAACTGTATGTGCAGCCAAAAAATCCTTTACATCCTCCCATATAGATCTGGGGCGACTTAATGCTCTTGCTTCGGCCATCTTCTCCTACGCGTCAAACTATCCTTACTGCATCAGGAATTTCTCTTTCCCCTCATCCCGGCACTCTGCCAATTCTGTCTATCCACTCTTCACAAAGCCTGTCTTTATTCTCAGCAGCCCATCCCTGATCGATGTTGGGGACATATTTGGGTATTCCTCCATAAAGAGCACTGACCGCTGCAGGATCCTTAGTTACATAACCCGCCAATTCACTCCACCACTTAAGGTACTCCGTGGTTCCCATGAAGTCTATAATTTTCTTGACGGTATATGTCTTATCGCGTCCTGCAAGAATAATGGCACCGCCAGTACCGTAACCAGTCCCCTCTTCACAAACTTTCCACTCCAGGGGATAACCTTCCCTAATTCTAGGTAAGACCATCTCATCAGAGCACAGGCCCAGCATAAATTCCCCTCTGCCCACAAGGTCACTGGGAGTATTACCACCCCTGGTGTAACTGTGTACATTTTTGTTCAATGCTTCCAGGTATTCCCATCCTCCCTCTTCCCCTTTATCCACATTGAAGCCATAGAGCGTCATAAAGGTATATACTATCATGAAGGCGGTACCAGAGGTTAACGGAGAGGGCATAATAATTTTTCCCTTCCACTTGCTATCCAGAAGGTCTTCCCAACTCTCAGGCATTGTCTCACCCGCTTCGGCCAGCAAATCCTTATTGCCCACCAGAACGAAGGCCCAGTTCCCTTGGTTCCACCAGTAGTTATCGGGGTCTACCCATACATCACCTGCACCCCGCCAGGTTGGAGAATCATAAGCCACAGACCATCCTTTTTCCTTAGCCTCTAGCATTAGTGGAAAACCTATGTTCGAACCCAGGTCTACAGAAAAATGGGGTGCTTCAGCCTTTATCTTGGCGTGGCTTGGTCCGTGGGACAGGGACTCAAATCTAACTGCGACACCCGTCTTTTCTTCAATAAATTTGGCCCAGTCTCCAGCTATTTCTACTGAACCGGCACCTTCTATAGCCGTTATGAAGGATGCCAGCTCTTCCTCAACCGGGGGAAGTTCTTCTTCAGGTGGGGCAGGGGCGGGAGCACACATAGGAAGACAAAAAGCCATCACCAGGCAAACAACCAATCCCAAACCTATAAGTTTTGTTTTCACCTTGTTTAATCCTCCTTTCTTTTATTTTGCAAAATTCGAGGCATTTTACCATCACTTTAAAATTAGCTCAACTCTGCTCACCTCCTTTTCCCTTATTGAGGCTGTTTAATTTTGCCTTAGTTTCAAAACTGAATTCACCTCATCCAATTTAACCATCTCCACCCCCAAGATTTTCGTAGTGCGACCCTTTAGAGTCATGCACGAGGCTAAAGTCTCGCACTACATTTTTAAACAGCCTCCCTTATTAAGTTCGCTATCAATTATATTACACTATGTTTATGAAAATCAACAAAGTGTACAACCCATACTTTATATACCTCTTATGCTATAGTCAACTCCTCCTCAACTCGTTCGTGAATTAGAATCCCTCTTTTGGCCAGTTCAGCAAAGAATTCTTCTGGGTCAAAGGCAAGTTCCGGAGAAACGACGCCGACCCCTCTACTCTTGCCTGCCATCATCAGTTGAGTTCCTATAGACATGGGGATGCCCACAGACTTTGTGTAAGCTCGGAGACCGGCCCACTCTGGGATAGAACCATCTGAAGTGGGATGACTGGAGGATAAAATATGCCTAACTTTCCTTTTGCCTTTTGTTCCGGTAACATCAACATGCAGACAATAACCATACAAGTCAGTTTGCCTTCCTTCAGGAGAACTTAGCCAATGAGCTGCAATTACATCCAACGTACCAACTTCAACCAGACTTCCACGAATATCTTTCACTTTAACCGTATCATTACGCAACAGACCCCACTCATACAAAGCTTTTAGTAACTCCATATTCTTTGCAGGCCAGGTTCCCCTTACTTCAATCAACCTTACTCCCTTATCCTTCAATGACTTAGCTAAAGTGTAAGTTTCTATATGAGGAATAATATATTGATAACTTGAGCCAAATGGCTGCGGCAAATCAATCACTTTGGGTCTCCCAAACGGGGGAACTGGTTTAAATTCCCCGTCTTCAAAAACAACGCGAGTGTCACAATTAAGGTCATATTCAGCTTCAGTAGTCTCCATTATGGCCGGTGAATAAGCAATAGGCCTGTATGCTCCGTGACTAATACAAATAGTGTCCACTGTATCCAGTTGATTGCAAGCAAACATTGCCATCATATTTGTCGTCCCTGGAGTCATACCAACGCCTGGAACAAAAATCTTGCCACAATCTTTAAATTCCTGGTCAAATTCCCAACCCGTAACCCCATTTAAATTTATGCCGTGAATTTTTGCCTTAGCAGCACAGGACATTACTTGGGCATTCAGCCGGATTGGAGTCCCATCCATAAGAAAATCATATTGTTTCATAAGCTCAATCATTTCATCTGGCTTGTTGACATCAAGTGTCTTAAAATCAACCCGAGGGTCATCCAGGAACCTAACTAGTTCACCTCCTGCTTCTTCATTGAAGTCTGCAACAGTAATTTTAGAAAATTCGTTAGCAGTTGTAGTGGTAACAAGATCTATTATAGTTTCCCTGCATATCTTACCCGCCCCTCCTATACATAAAATCTTCATCTCCAAATCCAAATTAACTCCTTTCTATTTACATTATATATTTAATAGCGGGGAATCCGGGAGTCACACCCGGCTGCATAGATTTAGAATCTATGTGATCCTTCCGATCCATCCCCCCTGTATATACAGGCTATCATGAGCAGCCATAACAAACAATGTTTACCGGGCTAACTTTTCCTTAAGCAGTCTATCAATCTCAGCAGTCAAACCGCCTAGAGACAAAAGTTGAGTTTCTTTCTCCGTGCGCCACTTTGCCTCTATGCTTTGGCTTCTTAAGGTACGTGGTGATAGGGTCAACCGTAAGGGCATACCAAGAAGGTCAGCATCGTTGAATTTAACTCCAGGGGATTCACTTCGGTCATCGTGGAGAACTTCGATTCCCTTTTTTTCCAATTCTTGATACATTTTTTCAGCTATAGAGGCAAGTTCGGGATCATCTAAATAGAGGGGGCAAAGGTAAACCTGATAAGGAGCAACAGACAGCGGCCAAATGATGCCTTTATCGTCATGGCTTTGCTCTACTATTGCTGCTAATAGCCTTCCTAGTCCGATGCCATAACAGCCCATGACCATAGGCTGAGGCGTGCCATCACGATCCAGAAAAAACGCCTCCATCTTTTCACTGATGAAGGTGCCCAATTTAAATATGTGTCCTACTTCGATGCCATGAGTAGAAGACAGCCTGCTGCCACACTTAGAACAATTGTCTCCAGAGTGAGCTAGGGCAATATCAGTCATAAGGTCAACCTGAAAGTCTCTAGGATAATTGGCATTTCTAAAGTGATACCCTGACTTATTGGCTCCAGCAATGAAGTTAAAGCCCGAGGTTATAGAGTCATCAGCAACAACCTTAACACCTTTTATACCTATAGGTGAGGCAAAACCAGCTACTAAGCCAGCCTCATTTAGCTCGCTTTCAGTAGCCAACCTAAGTTCGGAACATTTCAGCGCATTTCTTAGTTTTGTTTCATTCACTTCCAAATCGCCTCGTATAACAACGAAGATAAACTCGCCATCAGCGGAGTAGAATACAGCTTTAAGCGTTTGACTTGTGGGCACACCAACAAAACTAGCCACCTCCACTATGGTATTTGCTCCCGGCGTGGCTATCTCTTCCAAAGGCAGCGGTTGCTTCGTTTCGCTCGCAATAACATTCTTTATCTTTGCTTTGGCAAATTGAGCCCTCTCCGTATTGGCAGCATAACCACAATTGGAACAACAAATAATCGCGTCTTCACCAGACTCGGTAATAACCATAAATTCATGGGATTCTTTACCACCTATAGCGCCGCTGTCAGCCTCTACCATCAAGGTGGGCAAGCCTAGTCGTGCATAAATATTCTTGTAAGCCTGGCTCATTCTTTCATAGCTTTCATCCAGACCAGCTTCATCAACATCGAAACTGTAAAGGTCTTTCATAATAAATTCGCGGACTCTCAGTAATCCGCCACGGGGACGAGGCTCATCACGGAATTTAGTCTGTATTTGGTACAGGAGTAGAGGGAGGTCACGGTAGCTCTGCACGTAGCGGTGAATAAGCCCAGTGATAACCTCCTCATGAGTAGGCCCCAAAGCTAACCTATGCTCCTTTCTATCTTTCAAAGTAAACAGAGATTTGCCGAAGGAAACATACCTTCCCGATTGCTGCCATAGTTCAAAAGGCTGCAATACCGGCAGCATCAATTCTTGCCCCCCAGCTTTATCCATTTCCTCCCTGATTATTTGCTCTATTTTCTTAAGCACTCGCCATCCTAAGGGTAAATAGGAATAGACTCCAGCAGCTACCTGAGCAATCATGCCCGCTCTAAGCAATAACTGATGGCTTATGCTTTCAGCCTCTGCTGGCGCCTGTCGCAAAGTCTTACCAAAAAGTTTTGAGAAACGCATTTATTTACCTTTAATCATCTCATCATTTTTCTAGTAAAGGTTATCAAAAATAATGCCATCATGAAAACTCCCACAAAGGCTTCAAATGCTCCAAGCGCTTTCACCCAACCGGTCGGGTGCGGCGCCCAGCTACCATAGCCTAAGGCAGTGAAGGAAATGGCACTATAGTAAAGGCTATTTAAAAAAGTGTTGGGTGTCAGTGTTCCGATAGCGAAATAAACGAGAGCCAAGCCTAATACAACCACTACAGCGCTTGCGAAGACCTGCCAGGGTCTCTCACCATATCCGTAGAGAAGCCAATAAAGTGTTTGTCTGATTCTCGGCAAGGGATTAGGCCGCCATTTTAGCGCCTTTCTTCGGGCTGTCATCTCCCGAAAGAAAAACTTACCTGCAATATCATACATAGCAGCATTGGTATACCATTGCTTGAGACAAAGATAGATGTTCATTGCCGAGGAAAAGTCGCCACGTTTCCCACGTTTCTCCTCCCCAATCACACAGTTGCCCCAATCAGCTTCCTCCAAATGAGCGTCAAAAATATCAGCGCCACGGATAGAAGCCCCTTGTAGTTTAGTGCCATAGAGGTAGCATCCTTCAAATTCGGCTCTGAAAAGGTTAGCACCCCTAAGATCAGTCTTATCCAACTGTGCCTTCTCGTGAGATCCTTCGCCCTGGACTCCGAACTTTGCGGCACTAAGATCAGCCTGTTTAAACTCAGCGTGACTTAGCGTTGCGCCTCGCAGGTCAGCGCCCCGCAGGCGTGCGGACTCGGAATTATAGGGATTAAACTCGATGAAATACTAAAGGAAGTCCTGAGGTATTCTCAACTGCCCAGAGCATCATGATTCTGAGTTTGCTACTTGTTTTCATTAATGC
>JAUWHW010000023.1 GCA_030605665.1 Dehalococcoidia bacterium
CCTCATTTTGCAACCACATTTTCTTGACTGTGGCTAACAGATAAGATAGGCTATTGACTCAAAGCTAGAAGGGATATACCAAATTGTGCTGCCGAGGCATCAGAGGGGCTATAACAGTTCCAGGAAATAATAAAGAAAGTATTATAGCTGCAACTAAAGAGCTGCTTAAGGAAATGGTACAAGCTAACGGAATTGAAATTGGGGAAATAGCGGCTATATTTTTTACCACTACATCGGACTTAAATGCTGAGTTTCCAGCAGCAGCAACGCGAGAGTTAGGATGGCCCCGTCACCTTGCTTTGCTTTGCGGACATGAGATAAATGTCCCCAATAGTCTACCTCGTTGCTTGAGGATTTTAATGCTGGTAAATACGGGAAAAGCAGCCGATGAGATTGAGCATGTTTACTTAGGAGAGGCCAAAAAATTAAGGGAGGATGAAAAATCATGATCGTAGTTATGAAATCTGGCTGCAACCAGGATGAGATCGGTGCAGTTGTTAAGCGAATCAAAGAATTAGGTCTGAAGGAGCATATATCACAAGGCGTCGAGCGTACAATTATAGGCGTATTGGGCCAAAACCTTCCTGACCTTCAGGATACACTACAGTTACTGCCTGGGGTGGAAGAGGTTATCCCCGTTAGTAAGCCTTATAAACTTGCCAGTCGAGAGTTTCACCCTCAAAATACCATAGTTAAAGTAAACGAGCTCGCCATTGGCGGTAATGAGATAGTTATTATAGCTGGGCCTTGTGCTGTAGAAAGTGAGGAGCAACTCCTAGCTACAGCTCGGGAGGTTAAGGCAAATGGCGCTAATATATTGCGCGGGGGCGCCTTTAAACCAAGCACCTCGCCGTACCACTTTCGCGGATTGGGTGAAGAGGGGCTTAAAGTGCTGGCAAAAGCTCGAGAAGAAACAGGAATGCCTGTCATCACGGAAGTGATGACACCAAATGACGTCGAGTTAGTAGCTAGCTATGTTGACATTCTCCAGATTGGGGCACGAAACATGCAGAACTTTATTCTGCTGGATGAAGTGGGGAAAACAAGGAAGCCGGTTATGCTCAAGAGAGGCTTGTCATCTACAATTCAAGAATGGCTATTAGCCGCTGAGTATATTCTGGCTCAAGGTAACGAACAACTTATCCTTTGCGAACGTGGCATTAGAACTTTTGAAACTTCCACCCGCAATACTATGGATATCAGTGCTATTCCTCTCATCAAAAAAGTTAGTCACCTGCCTATAATTGCTGATCCCAGTCACGCCACAGGCAAGTGGTATTTGGTAGCTCCACTGGCACTGGCAGCAATAGCCGCTGGGGTAGATGGACTGATGATAGAAGTCCATCCCAATCCTGACCTAGCGCTTAAAGACGGTGTACAATCGCTTACTTTTGAAAACTTCCGACGATTTATGTCTCAAGTAATACCTATAGCCCAAGCTACAGGTAGAAAACTAGCTACTTCTAGTATAAAAGTTAAATCCTAGGCTCTAATGGGGATTGAACAAGAACTAGTTAACATAGCTCCCGAAAGAGAAACACTTCTTACTGTTGGTGTCTTTGATGGCATTCATGCGGGGCATCGCTACTTGATTAAAAGATTGAACCAGCGGGCGCAAGAAAGGGGATTACTCAGTGGTGTAGTCACATTTAATCCCCACCCCCAATCAGTGCTACACCTACATAGCCCACTACCCTGGCTAAGTAGCTTGGAAGACCGAATTAAGTCCCTTCGAGAATTAGGCGTAGGCTTAGTCGCTGTGCTATCTTTCACTCCAGAGGTAGCTCAACTTAGTGCCCGAGAGTTTGTTGCCTTACTTAAGAAATATCTCAAAATGAATAGCCTTATAATTGGCCCTGACTTCGCCTTAGGAAGAAAACGTGAGGGTGATGCTAACTTGCTCGGCTCGCTAGGGCAGGAAATGGGATTTAATATGGAGGTCATGTGTCCTTTTACAGTTAATGGTGAGATAGTGAGCAGCTCTCTTATTCGTCAAGCGCTGGCTCAAGGCGACATGATGAAGGTAGAAAGGTTAATGGGGCGTTACTTCACTCTTAGTGCCAAAGTTATCTCCACAGATAAACGCGGCCGGGTTTTAGGATTTCCTACCGCTAACTTAGATATAAAACCAGGGCAAGCATTGCCTAATAACGGTGTTTATGGCACTATTACTGGTGTAGATGGCAAGCAATTTGCTTCAGCCACCAACATTGGTACTCGCCCCACCTTTGGAGACAGTGAAAAAACTGTGGAAACTCACCTCCTCGCTTATGAGGGTGATTTATATGGTAAAGAGCTCGAGGTTAAATTTATTTGCAAATTGAGGGACGAGAAACGCTTTGCTTCACCTGAAGAATTAAAGATTCAGATTGAAGAAGATGTCGAAAAGGTAAGAACAATAGCAGCTAGAGAATTAAAATGACTGATCCTTCATCCTTCAGGACAAGCCTTAAATTTGCCTCCCTGCTAAAACGAGGTGTAGCAGAAATCATTGTTGAACAGGAGCTAATAAAGCTACTAGAGTCAGGAAAATGCCTAAGGTTGAAGCAAGGTTTTGACCCCAGTAGCCCTGATATCCACTTGGGACATGTAGTTGGTTTGAGGAAATTACGTCAGTTTCAAGAACTAGGGCATAAGGTCATCCTCGTAGTTGGCGACTGGACAGCACGAATTGGAGACCCAAGCGGGGAATCAGCTACTCGGCCTATGCTTTCTCCTCAAGAAGTGGAGGCTAATGCCCAAACTTATATGAAACAATTCTTCAAAGTGGTAGACAAAGGTAAAACAGAGCTAAGATGGCAAAGTGAATGGTATAGTCAATTCACTTTGGACGAGGTCATCAAACTTACTAGTAAATTTACTATAGCACAGCTTCTGACTAGAGAAGATTTCAATAAAAGATATAATTCTGGCAATCCTATTTCTCTAACTGAATTGCTCTATCCCTTGCTCCAGAGCTATGATTCGGTAGTTGTCAAAGCCGATGTTGAGTTTGGCGGCACTGACCAGAAATTTAATTGCCTTCTAGGCAGAGAATTACAGCAATCCATGGAGCAGCCTTCCCAACAGGTTTTCCTCGTTCCTCTTCTCATTGGTACCGATGGTAGCCAGAAGATGAGCAAGAGCTTAGATAACCACATAGGTATTGACGAACCTCCTCCAGAAATGTACGGCAAAGTGATGTCTATTCCCGACCATCTTATTACTGATTATTTTGAGTTAGTAACTGATGTCCCAGGTGAGGAAATTGCTGAGGTTAAGGAGCAACTGAATACTCACTCAGTTAACCCTATGAACCTTAAGAAAAGGTTGGCTTATGAAATTGTTTCACAATTTCATGGTAATCAGGCAGCGATTGAGGCAGAAAGGCACTTTGCTAAAGTGTTTCAGAAAGGGGAGATGCCAGACGACATCCCTAAATATACCTTCACAGCTAAACATGCTCAAGATGAACTGTACGAGGTGGATATAGCTCCAACCTTGCTTCAAAAGGGGCTGGTTAAAAGCAATAGTGAATTGAAGCGTCTACTGGCCCAAGGAGCAATTGAGCTAAATGGCAAGAAACTGAGCAGTAATATCATTGTTGCTCAGGATGGTAATATCCTCAGGATAGGGAAACGCTGCTTTGTCAGGATAGCTATCAAGTAAACTGCACTCTTATGTCACCCTGAGCGAAGCGAAGGGTCTATAGAGACTAGAGATTCTTCGCTGCACTCAGAATGACAGAGAGTGGAAGGAGTAATAGAAATGCAACTACGCATACCAGGACCAACACCTTGCCCGCCACAGGCTCTTCAAGCTTTAGCAAAACAGATGATAAACCATCGAGGCAAGGAATTCGCTGAAATTCTTAACTCGGTAACAACCAAATTAAAACAGGTATTTCAAACCAGGGGAGATGTTTTTCTCCTTACATCCTCGGGTACCGGTGGCTTGGAAGCAGCTATTGTCAACACTTTGTCGACTAACGACAAGATTTTAGCCACGTCTTGTGGTTTTTTCGGTGACCGCTTTGCCGATATCGCTGAACAATATGGCGCCAAAGTGGAGCGCCTTAACTTTGAGTGGGGGAAACCAGTTGCTCCTGAAGCAGTAAGCAAGGCATTAAAAGCAAGTGGTGATATTAAGGCAGTGCTAGTAACCCATAATGAGACATCCACAGGGGTAACTAACGACCTTAGCAAAATAAGCTCTATAGTCAAGGAATTCGACAGACTTCTTCTAGTAGATGCTATAAGCAGCCTTGGCTGCATTGACTTACCTACGGATAACTGGCATTGTGATGTAGTTGTTACTGGTTCCCAAAAGGGATGGATGGTCCCCCCAGGGTTAGCTATGGTTAGTGTCAGCGAAAAAGCCTGGCAAGCTCACACCCAGGCTAAAATGCCACGCTACTACTGGGATTTCACCGGAGCCAAAGATTATCTACAAAGAGGACAAACTCCCTGGACACCAGCCGTTTCTATCTGCTACGCCCTAGACACTACTTTGGACCTAATGCTAAGCGAAGGACTGCCTAATATATTCGCCCGGCATGCTAAAATAGCTCGGCTGACCAGAAAAGGCATAAGATCACTGGGATTATCCCTTTTCACTGAAGATAATTATGCCTCCAATACTGTGACAGCAGTGAAAGCTAGTGATAAACTCGATGTGGCTAAATTAATTCAAGTTCTCAGGAATGAATATAACGTGGTTATTGCTGGGGGGCAGAGAAAGCTATCAGGTAAAATCTTTCGCATCGGCCACCTTGGTTTAGTTGCAGAAAATGACGTTATAACAGTATTAGAGGCTTTAGCCAAAGCTTTGCCCAAGGCAAGGTTGTGACTTAGTGTTTCCCCTCTTTTATCTGCTGGCAAGCTTCATCTGCATCAACAGTATAAGCGATGTCTTCGTATCCTGCGCAACACCTAGCATTCTACCCAGAATAAGGTGATTAAGAAGGCTAACATAATTAAAGGCTTACTTCCCAGTTAGAGATTGCTCCTTTGTTGCAACAACAGTTAAAGGGTACCCCAAGCAAATAACATTGTAATCCCTTCTTTCATAATAATGCTTTTGCTGCTGAGGAGTGATAACGTCATACAGAGGACAGATGACCCGAGTTAAATCTTTAACTATTTCTCGATTATAACGTATCCCTCGAAATGGACAGACTTTAGCTATTTACTCGAAACCCTTTATGCCATTAACAAGTTCAACCCATTCCGCCAAGTTTTTTCTATTTCAGCCAAGGATAAATCGATATAACCTCTGACTGATAATCGCTTACCACCAACAGTCCCCAACAAAGTTAGTGGCACTTGCCACCTCACAGCCATCCTATCTAACTTTGTCACTGAAGCAGTCACCACCGATACCACAACCCGCGATTGAAGCTCACCAAAGAAAGTGGAATCTAATCTTCCCTTTATCTTCCAGCCATCCCCCCTAAAACCAATATCACCACCAATGCAACTTTCCGCAATAGCTACCGCTAACCCACCTTCAGAGCAATCATGTGCTGATTTGATAAATCCACGCTTTATGGCTTCTAGCAGCAGCCTCTGCGTCCTCCTTTCCAAATCTAAATCAATAGAAGGTTTTCCTTTTACCAAACCATGTACCAACTCTAGATACTCGCTGCCCCCGAGACCGTTTTCACCCTCATCCTCTTTCATCGAAGAAGGCCCACCAAGCAGAAATACTAAATCGCCCTCATCCTTAAAAGACATAGTGCAATGCTTATTTATGTCATTTACAATCCCCACCATACCCACTATCGGGGTAGGATAAATAGCCTGGCCTCTAGTCTCATTATAAAGACTAACATTGCCGCTGATGACCGGAATTCGTAACTCCCGACATGCTCGTGCTATTCCCTTAATGCAATTCTTTAATTGATAATAGGCATCATCCTTTTCTGGATCACCAAAGTTAAGACAATCGGTGATAGCTAAAGGTTCAGCGCCACTACAAACCAAATTTCGAGCAGCCTCGGCTACAGCAATTACACCACCTAAGTAAGAATCAAGGTAGCAATATCGTCCATTTCCATCGGTAGTCAAAGAAATACCCCTTTCAGTGCCCTTAATGCGCAGAACAGCGGCATCGCTCCCAGGGGGAACCACAGTATTACCCATCGCTTGGTAGTCAAATCGGCGATAAACTAACTCCTTACTGGCAATATTGGGTGAAGCCAGTAAACGAAGCAAAATAGAGTTGCACTGCCTCGGTTTAACATCAGGTACAGTACTCGTATCAAAAGACTGAAGTCTCGCAAGCCAAGTTGGCTTTTTACTTCGTCGCCGATACAACGGCGGGGATACTAACAAATTTATCGGGACTTCAGCGACAATTTCTTCTCCCTCCTTAACTACAGCTAGACCATTATCAGTAACTTGGCCAATCACACTGGAGTGAAGTCCCCAGTGGTCGAACAAGGTTTTTACCTTATCTTCGCAGCCCCTTTTTACAATCACCAACATCCTCTCCTGTGATTCTGAGAGCATCACTTCGTAAGGGGTCATATTCTCCTCACGGCGAAGCACTTTGAGCACATCTATTTCTACTCCGGGGGTTCCACTCCCACCTTTAGCCGCAGATTCTATAGTGGCACAGGTCAGTCCAGCGGCTCCTAAATCTTGCATGCCTACAATCCAATCAGTCTGCGCTAACTCAAGGCATGCTTCAAGGAGCGATCTTTCCAAGGAAGCATTACCCACTGGAACCGTTGGCCTTAACTCCTGCTCACCCTCGAAAGTGCGCGATGCTAAGCCAGAAGCGCCATGAATCCCATCACGGCCAGTGTCAGCTCCCACTAGTATTAATAGGTTACCTTCACCACTGGCATTGGCTTTAACCAGCTTACCTTTCTCACAAATTCCCAGACATAAGCCATTAACTAACGGGTTGCCAGTGTAACAATCAGCAAAAAATACTTCACCTCCCACACCGGGTATTCCCAAGCAATTACCATAGTCAGCAATGCCACCAACAACTCCATTGAGTAAATAGCGATTACTGGATTCAGTTAAAGGACCAAAGCGAAGCGAGTTAAGCAAAGCTATAGGTCGAGCACCCATAGTAAAGATATCACGTACTACACCTCCTATTGCTGTAGCTGCACCTTGATACGGTTCAACTGCCGAGGGGTGATTGTGGGACTCTATTTTCATTACCACTACCTGCCCACTTCCAATATCCACCGCCCCAGCATTCTCCTTTCCCAACTCAACTACCACTTGCTTACCTTTGGAAGGCAGGAATTTAAGCAGAGGCTTAGAGTGTTTATAGCCACAGTGCTCGCTCCATAATGAGCCAAACATCCCCAATTCCACTTCATTAGGCTCACGCCCTAATTGCTGCACGATAAGGTGGTATTCTTTTTCGCTTAAAGCAACTTCATCCAGAGTTTCTTTAGAGATAGTCATAGTCACCTCTAAAATTGAATTACTGCCTGTGCTGCCTAAAAATGGGTTGCAACCCCACTCGGGATAATACCGTAAGTTTCACACTAAAAATGAAACCCTGACTATTTCACAAACTTATATACTAGCCAGCAGTTCTGAAACTATCTCACTGGCTTCTTTTCCCCCAGCTTTACCCCTAAGTTGGGGCATAAGTTGAGACATAACCTTTCCTTTATCTTTTATTCCTTTAACTCCCATCGCTTCTATTACTTGTTGTGCCGCAGCTTTAATCTCCTCATGGCTCATCTGCTTGGGAAGATATCCCATAAGGATAGACAATTCTGCCTCTTCTTGAGCTACAAGATCGTTGCGATTCCCCTGTCTAAAAGCCTCAATGCTTTCCCGATGTCGCTTTACATCCTTACTAATAACATCAAGAATTTTATCCTCATCAAGGGGGGTCTGCTGAGCGATTTCAGTATTCTTTATCTCAGATAAGAGCATACGTAATACAGAAACCTTTGCTTCATCCCGCTGCTTAAGCGCTTCTTTGAGATCTTCCCTTATCTTACTCTCATGCGTCAACTTTAGCTACCTGGAGCTTTTTCGTCTCTTCACCGCTTCTTTTTTCTTGCGCTGCTCACTGGGTTTCTCGTAGAACCTGCGACGGCGAACCTCAGCTAAAATGCGATCTTCCTGCACCCGCCTATTAAATCTGCGCAGCAAACTTTCAAAACTCTCACCTGAACCAAGCCTTACGTTAGCCATTATTACATCATGTTCATGTCTTTATGCGAAGCATTGTATTTTATCTCCGTATTTCGCTCATGTCAAACATTTGTGGGCTCTATGAGGCATGTATTGACAAACACCACCACTTGGGAGATAATAATTCAGTTAAGTGGTTAAAATTAGATTACGCCGGGTAGGAAGAAAACATAAACCAATTTACCGAGTGGTAGTAGCCGATAGTAGGTCACCTCGTGATGGTGCTTTCATCGAAACCATTGGTCATTATAATCCTTTGACTGATCCGTCTAGTGTTGATATTAATGAAGAAAAAGCGTTGAAGTGGCTTAACTGCGGGGCTCAGCCCACGGATACAGTTTATAGCTTACTGCGAAAATTAGGCATTATAGATAAATTTAAGCAACAACAAATCCTAAACCAAAATTAACTGCTAAGGAGATAAAATGAAGGAGTTAGTAGAATACATCGTTAAATCCATCGTCGCAGAGCCCGATAAAGTAAACATTACTGAGGAGAGTAGTGAGGAAGGGCTGTTAATAAAATTGGAGGTTGCTCCCGAGGATAAAGGTAGAGTCATCGGCAGACAAGGCCGGGTAGCTGAAGCAATGCGTACCCTACTACGAGTAAAAGCTGCTAAAGATGATACTAGAGTCAGATTAGAAATAGTGTAACCAAGGTTGTTAACTCTTTTGTAGCCTTTTATTTAGTCTCCTGAGTGAGCATAGAGTTTGGCAGCTCAATTTATAGTAGGTAGCTTGCTTGTCTTTCTCACGAGACCTTAACACTCGCCTCTCCAGCTTTAAAAATGGCATATTTCGTCAAGGGAGGGGCAATGAGCTCGTTTATGATAGTTGAGGCTAACACCGCGTTTAACATCACTGCTCCAAAAGTAGGAAATTCGAGAGCTGCTAGAAGAACTAGACCAATAGTAACTCCTGCTTTTGGCAATAAGGCAAAACCTAGATATTTTTTCACCACGTCTGACGCATGAGAAATCTTGGCACCTGCTCTTGTTCCCACGTATTTACCTGAGCATCTAGTTAGAACGATTAATAGCGCCAATATACCTGCGACTTTCAGTACGCTCAAATCAAAATACAATCCTGCCAATACAAAAAACATGGCATAAAGCACTTCCTCGATTTCTTCCACCACAAGAAACATTTCCTTTCTTTTTACTTTATTTACCATAATAAAGCCAACAACCATGTTAGCCAAAATTGATGAAATGCCCAGGTAACTGGTAACCCCAGCACATAGCATTATCATTCCAAAAACCACCACTAGTAGCAATTCGCGAGGTTTCGCAAGCCTGCTGATATACATTAAGGCGAAGGCAAAAATAATGCCGAGTGCTACAGATTCGACTATATGTAAAAAGGGAACGCCCAGCATTTGATAAAAAGAAATATTACTGGCACCGCTGACTAGGGGCTGACATATGCCCAAAGCGATAGCAAAGGCTATAACTGCGATTGCGTCATCAAGCGCAACCACCGCCAATAAGGTTGTAGTCAAAGGGCCTTTTGCCTTGTATTCACTGATTATCGCCATTGTTGCCGCTGGAGCGGTAGCGCATGATATTGCACCTATGATAAAAGCCAGGGGAAAATACCACTGCCAAAAAGTTTGGTTCGGAATGATTAAATGACCTAAGAGAGCTAAAACCAAGGTGACCAAAAACCACGCGCCTAAACTTTGAAAAAGTGTTATCCAGGTGATACTTTCCGTCAACTTTCGTAAATTTTCCCAGTGAAGACTGCCACCAATTAAATATGCAATAATCCCCAGAGCGATGTTGGTGACCATGCCCAGGTTTTCTACAGCTTCTTTTGGTATTATGTTTAGAAGGGAAGGACTTAATAGAATACCAATAATGATATAGCCGGTAATCCTGGGGAATTTGAGTCTTCTAGCGGCTAACCCCCCAAAAAAACCAACAACTATTATTATGCCTAATGCCAATATCAGGTTCATCTCTTTCAAGACCTTTTCTGTTATGTTGAGCTTGTGGAATTAAAGAAGTAAAAGGAACTTTTATCTAAATCTTCTCAAAAATTGCGATGCCACTTTGAGAATGTGTTGCTTTATTGTTTAGCCAGAATCCTTTTATAGGCTATCTCATATAGAAAAGTAAGTATGTATCACGTTAGTTAGAGACAGCTCCCCAATGATTTCATCATTTTCTGTTATTGCTAATCTCCTTACCCTATGGCTTGTCATAAGGTGAAGTGCTTCTTCCACTGTCACCTCAGGATGACATTTTATTACAGGCTTAGCCATGACATCCTCCGCTTTCTCAAATTCGGCGTGACGCAAAGATTTGGGTCTTATCACACCAACTGTATAACCCTTCTTGGGTAGCGGGCTAATAATATCTAAAAGGTCTTTTTCGGTGATAACGCCAACAAGTTTCCTGCTATCTTTTTCCTCAACTACCCAAACATGCCGCCTTTTCATACTTACTTTCTTCGCAACTGCATGTAAAGACGCATTCTTCTCAACCAACGGCGGATTGCAATTCATCATCTCTGCTACTGGAATATTATAAAAGTTTGTTTCGGACATTGTACCAAGACGAATCTGCTATTTCTTAACTTTTTAGGATTGGCGCTTCTTAAAATCCTCTAGATCCAGTGTGTTTATGAAATCTTTATATGCCGACAAATCCTTTAACTCTTGCTCATCCACTTTGCCTTCAGAAACAGGCTTGCCTGTTTCCTCCTCAAGTGTAATTCCAGCCTTGTCCAACACTGATTCTTCAGCATATATGGGTGCCCCAGTTCTTACCGCCAGAGCTAAAGCATCGCTGGGCCGAGAATCAACCTCAACCTCTGTGCCGTCAACGCTAAGAGAAAGTTTAGCATAAAAGGTATCATTTTGAAGTTCATTAACCACGACAAAGTTAAGCGAAGCTCCTAAAGCATCAATCACAGATTGTAATAAATCATGTGTCAGGGGGCGGGATAGCTCCACATTTTGCAGTTTTACTGCAATGGCATCTGCTTCAGCAGGACCAATCCAGATAGGCAAATACCGGTTAACGGTTTTTTCTTTCAAAATTACTACACGTTGGTAATTCATTAAACTTACTCTGATGCTGTCAATTGCCATCTCTAGCATAATACCACCCCCTTATAAGCCAAAGTTTTTTACTCTTCTAATCCTAGCTAATCAATAAACTTAAGTCAACTATTTTAGCCAAAAAATCAACCTCCTTAATCGCCGCTACCACCCACCTCGAGTATTTGTTTAACCTTCGCTCCTCATGGTATAATTTACCAATTACATATAGGGAGGTATGGTAAATCATGAGATTCGTGAAGTGGTTTGAACAAGTTGGGGCAGGAGATGTAGGTTTGGTTGGTGGTAAAAATGCGTCTCTTGGCGAGATGATAAGGAATTTAGGCAAAAAGGGAGTAAACGTTCCCTCTGGATTTGCTATTACTGCCGAAGCATATAAGCATGTGCTAGAGAAAGCAGGCATAAGCCCAAAAATCAGAGATACTTTGACAGGTTTGGATACACATGATATGGAGAATTTGTTTAAGCGGGGCGAAAAGATAAGGGACCTGATAAGAAACGCTCCTTGCCCTAGAGAATTGGAACAGGAAATAAAAATTGCCTATCGGGAGATGGAAAAGAGTTACGGGAAGGATGTCGATGTTGCGGTGAGAAGCAGCGCCACGGCAGAGGATTTACCCACAGCTTCATTTGCTGGACAGCAGGAGACTTATTTGAATGTACGAGGGGAAGAGGAGTTGGTAGGGAGAGTCATGGAATGCTTTGCCTCTTTGTTCACAAACAGGGCAATATCCTACCGAGTAGATAAAGGGTTTGACCATCTCAGCGTTTATCTCTCTGTGGGAGTGCAAAAGATGGTTCGCTCTGATTTAGCCTGTTCAGGTGTTATCTTTTCCATAGATACAGAATCTGGCTTCGAAGATGTGGTCTACATAACTGGTGCATACGGTTTAGGAGAGAGTGTGGTGCAAGGAGTTGTAAATCCTGACCAGTTTTATGTCTTTAAGCCAACTTTAAAAAAGGGGTTCAGACCTATTGTGGAAAAGAAAATAGGGACGAAAGAAAAGAAACTGGTTTACAAGGAAAATGAGGCAGGAACAGAGCAAGAAGAGGTCAAAATAGAGGAGCGAAGAAAGTTTGTGTTGAGTGATGATGAAGTACTTACACTTGCAAGATGGACTTGTATTATAGAAGAACATTATGGAACACCTATAGATATTGAATGGGCAAAGGATGGAATAAGCAATGAACTTTTCATAGTTCAAGCCAGGCCGGAGACAGTGCATTCGCAAAAAAGCTCAGCTTTGCTCAAGACTTATGTACTCGAAGAGGAGGGGGAATTGTTGCTCAAAGGGGAAGCAGTGGGCACAAAAATAGGGCAAGGTGAAGTAAGCCTAATAGAAGACCCTAGGGAAATCTACAAATTCAAGCCGGGTCAAGTTTTAGTTACTGATATGACAAACCCCGACTGGGAACCCATAATGAAAGTTGCTGGTGCAATAGTTACGAACAAAGGTGGGAGGACATGCCACGCAGCTATAGTTAGTCGTGAGCTTGGAGTACCTTGTGTAATTGGCTCCGGTATGGCAACAACCGTGCTAAAAGATGCAAGAGAAGTTACAGTAGACTGTTCGCAAGGCGAAGGTAGAATATATAGAGGAAAACTAAAATACCACGTGGAAGAGGTAGAGTTGAGTAAACTCCCAAAACCACGCACCAAGATAATGATGAATCTTGGAATTCCAGATGGTGCGTTTATACAAGGTCAAATCCCCAATGATGGTGTGGGTTTAGCCAGGGAGGAGTTCATTATCAATTCTTATATCGGCATACATCCAATGGCGCTGATAGAATACGATAAGTTAAAGAAGGCAGCTGGTAATGACAAGAGGATAGCAAAAGTAATTAAAGATATAGATGAAAGAGGCGGATCGAATAAGGATAAAACGCAGTTTTTCATTGACAGCTTAGCAATGGGGATAGCGAAAATAGCAGCAGGGTTTTATCCTAACGATGTTATTGTTCGTTTTTCTGACTTCAAGACGAATGAGTATGCCAATTTAATTGGAGGGTACCTTTACGAACCAAAGGAGAACAATCCGATGCTGGGTTGGAGAGGAGCCTCCCGTTATTATGATGAGAAGTTCAAGGCTGCCTTTGGCTTAGAGTGTAAAGCGATAAGCAAAGTAAGAGATGAGATGGGCCTGGCTAATGTCAAGGTGATGGTTCCCTTTTGCAGGACGCCGGAAGAGGGTAGAAAGGTAATTAAAGCGATGGCAGAGTTTGGTTTAAGGCAAGGGAACAATGGATTGGAGGTATATGTGATGTGTGAGATACCATCAAATGTGATTTTGGCAGAGGAATTTGCTGATGTATTCGATGGATTCAGCATAGGATCGAACGATCTAACGCAATTAGCTCTCGGTATGGATAGGGATTCTGCCTTCATTTCTCATATAGCTGACGAAAGAAGCGAAGCAGTGAAAAGACTTGTCGAACACGCCATAAAAGCTGCGCATGCTCATAAGCCAAGGAGGAAGATAGGGATATGTGGTCAAGCACCAAGCGATTTCCCCAAATTTGCAGAGTTTCTGGTTGAATGTGGTATAGATTCGATGTCTTTGAACCCGGATGTGGTACTGTCAACTAGGCTAAATATAGCAAGGGTAGAAGAGAGAATAAAAATTGGAAAGCAGAAGTGACATATACCAAGGTAGAAGATTTGATATGACTAAAGGGTGGTCGGGAATTACATCATCTTTACGTAGTCCAGATATGATAGATAAAACCAAAAAGGTGATTGCCGCTGTAGAAGCAAAGTTAAAACTTTGATGACTCATGAACTTGGTATACGTCAGCAAACGGAGAAACGAGAGGAAAGCCTCTCCCCTTACGCAGCTAAGAGTAAATTTAGCCGCGGCAGGTTAAGATGGGAGGAGCCATGCCCTATAAGAACTTGCTTCCAGCGTGATCGCGACCGTATTGTCCATTGCAAAGCTTTCCGCCGATTGAAGCATAAGACTCAAGTCTTTATTGCCCCTTTAGGTGACCACTATGTGACCAGGCTTACTCATACTTTAGAGGTGTCACAGATTGCCAGAACTATATCGCGAGCTTTGAACCTTAACGAAGATTTGACTGAAGCCATTGCCTTAGGACATGACTTGGGACATACTCCCTTTGGTCATATAGGTGAAGAAGTTCTAAATGAACTTTACCCCGGTGGCTTCATGCATAATGAGCAAAGCTTACGAGTGGTCAACTTATTGGAGAGGGACGGACAGGGGCTTAACCTTACTTGGGAAGTGCGAGATGGCATCCTTAAGCACTCCAAGGGGCAAGTGGACATTTTAGGAGAGGGGTGGGCAGATGTCAGTACTCTGGAAGGTCAGGTATGCAAAATAGCAGATGTCATTGCTTACATCAATCACGATATTGGTGATGCTATAAGGTCTGGTATTATCACCGAGAGTGATTTGCCTGAGCCGGCAATAATGGTTTTAGGTCGTACACATTCACAGCGAATTAATACTCTGGTTTGCGATGTTGTGAGTTGCTCCTGGTCAGTTAGTGGACACAGCAACTTGGCAAAACCAACTATTGCCATGAGCCCAGAGAGCATTAAGGCAGCCAACAACCTTCGCCAGTTTCTATTTGACAAGGTGTATAATCCTAGCTTAGCCATCAAAGATGCAGAAAGGGCTAGAGAAACAATACATCTTTTATACTCTTATTTCTTAAAACACGAAGATGAACTACCGCGAGAATTTGCCTCTCTGTATGATGACGGGGAACGCAAGGCCGTTGATTACATTGCTGGAATGACTGACCAATATGCACTACGCTTAGCTGAGAAAATATTTAAATGAGCATCGTCAGCGAAGTAAAACAGAGAACAGATATTGTAGAAATTATCTCTGACTATGTTCCTTTACAAAAAGCAGGGCGTAGTTTCAAGGCTTTATGCCCATTTCACAGTGAGAAACACCCCTCCTTTTTTGTCTTTCCCGAACAACAGACTTGGCATTGTTTTGGCGCTTGTGGCACTGGCGGCGACATCTTTTCCTTCATCATGAAAAAGGAGGGAGTCGACTTTGGCCAAGCTCTCCGCCTCTTAGCTCCAAGAGCAGGTGTAACTTTAAGCTCACCTGAGGTGTCAAGCGGTGCTGAGGATAAAAAGAAGGAAAGATTATTCCAAATTAATGAGGCGGCAGCTGAATACTTCCACTATTTGCTCCTAAGTACCAAGGCTGGCGAAGCAGCCAGAAATTATCTCAACAAGAGAAAGATTGCTTCTGAAACTATTAGGATGTTCCGACTGGGCTTTAGCCCCCATAGTTGGGATGCCCTTAAGAAATTCTTAATGAGTAAGGAATATGAGGAGCAGGAGCTAATTGAAGCTGGCCTGATAATAGAGAAGGAGGCAGGGAATAGTTACGATTGGTTTCGTAACCGCTTGACGTTTCCCATATGTGATGTGCAAAGTCGGGTTATTGGTTTTGGAGCTAGAACCTTAGACGAATCCTTGCCTAAATATATTAATTCACCCCAAACACCAATTTTTGACAAGAGTAGTAGCCTTTATGGGATTGACAAGGCTAAAAACGCCATTAAACAAAAAAATCTAATAATAATCGTGGAAGGCTATATGGATGTTCTCACAGCCCATCAACATGGATGGCAAAATGTAGTTGCCTCAATGGGAACCTCCGTAACTGAAAGGCAAGTAGCCATTGCTAAGAAGCTGACCAAAAACATAGCTTTGGCTCTTGATGCGGATGCTGCCGGGGAGGAAGCTACCTTGCGAAGCGCGGGTGCATTAGCTCATTCTGATACTGAAGCAAAGGCCATCCTCTTACCTTCAGGCAAAGATCCAGATGAAGTAATAAGCCAAGATGTTACCCTGTGGCAAAACCTAGTGGAACAAGCTACACCTATCCTAGATTTTGCATTTCACAGCGTAGTAAACAAAGTTGATACCAATAAAGCCAAAGACAAATCATTGGCTGTGCAAAAACTCTTACCTGCAATTTATGAAGTGAAGGATTCTATGCAACAATCCCATTGGGTGCGAAAATTGGCACATGCACTGAATATCGATGAGTCTGATATAAGAGCCAATTTGAAAAAAATGGAGTCCCATCAAAAAACAGCCAATTTGAGGAAATTGGAATCTGCTCAAAAACAAAAATTTACTGAGGAAGAGCAATCCCGCTTAGCTCGCCAAATTCTTTCCAACCCTATTGAGGAATATTGTTTAGCCCTGCTACTCCAATATCCAGAACTTCGCCAGGTAGCTCAAGAGTTGTCAGCAAAGCATTTCGAAAGTACAGAGAACTGTGAGATTTTCACCAAGTGGCAATGCTCCCAAAACATTTCCGAGCTTAGAGGGAAACTTGACGCTAATCTATTAGAACATTTAAACTACTTAATGAGTAAGCCAATCTTAGATAAAAATGGTAGAGAGCAGTATGCCCTGAACGATTGCATCCTTAGTCTGCAAGAGCGGTTGTCAAAGAGGTTAGAGGCTGGGAGAGAACTAATACTCAATTTTACCAGAGAGAAAGAAGGTGTGAATGCCGAACTAGTTAAACTGGATGAACAAGGAATAGAATCCAGTGAACAACTCAAGGAGGTTTTCATTAAACGAGGGAAACTAGCAAGAAAAGAGGTTAGATGACAGATTTAATTGAAAGCAGAACACTTAACCTAAATGAGGGTGAGGAACCAACACTAAAGGAAACTCCTACCGACGAAGGGGAAGCCGAAGATAGTGGTGTTGCGGCTGACGAAGAAACAACGGAGGAAATAACCACCGAAGAAGCCAAACCGCAAGTAGCGCCGGAGGAATATGAAGTAACTGATGACTTGACTCGCATGTACCTTCATGAAATCGGTAGAGTGCTGCTTCTCAAAGCTGTTGAAGAGAGGGAACTATCCAGCAAAATAGAGCAGGGAAGCCACTTAGAAAAAATTGAAGATGCCTACTTTAAGAAACATAAGAAATTTCCCTCAGCGGTTGATATGGCAGCCGCTCTAACCTCACGACTATTTAAAGCTTATCCTGTTGTCGAAGTTATCAAAGAGTACTTAGACATTAACCATTCCCGTAGTCTAGCAGAGACAATCACAGATCCTAAATTTCATGCTGCTATCGATAACGAGATAAACCCAGCATTGATAACAGCTACTGCTCAAAGGATTGACAAGGAACCCGCCTCGTCAGAAAAAGCTCTTGTGGACCTTTCCCTAAGCAACCAGCTTCTGCCACCGCAATTGTTGACTCTTATTGGAGATAAAGCTTCATGGCAGGAAATAAGGGCTTTACTAGCTAGCAGCGAATTCCTCTCTCAGCTCCGTTCTTATAATAGTCAGTTTAAAGCTCACTTTGAAAAGGTGAGGGAGGAGGCAAAAAAGGCAAAAAAACATCTCACTGAGGCAAACTTGCGCCTGGTGGTTAGCATTGCCAAGAAATATATCGGACATGGTATGTCCCTCCTTGACCTTATCCAAGAGGGGAATATTGGCCTTATGCGGGCTGTAGATAAGTTCCAGCATAGAAAGGGTTACAAATTTAGTACCTACGCCACTTGGTGGATTAGGCAAGGCATTACCCGATCTATAGCTGATCAATCTCGCACCATCCGCATCCCAGTGCATATGGTGGAGACAATTAATAAGTTATTACGAACAACACGGCAATTGACTCAAGAACTCGGATATGAACCTAGTTACGAACAAATTGGCAACCAACTAAATATGACTCCAGAGAAGGTAGAAGAAATTTTGGCTTTATTTCATCACCAGCCAATATCGCTAGAGACGCCCATTGGTGAAGAAGAAGACAGTCGCTTGGGTAACTTTGTCGAGGATCATGCCAGCCCAGCGCCAAGCGAAGTTGCCGCACAGCAGTTACTCAAAGAACAAATAGATAGGGTGCTTGATGAGCTTACTCCGCGAGAGAAAAGGGTGTTACAGCTTAGATTTGGTCTTAAAGATGGACGCACTCGAACCTTAGAAGAAGTAGGGCAAGAATTCAATGTGACTCGAGAGAGGATCCGCCAAATCGAAGCGAAAGCTTTGCGCAAGCTACGCCACCCCAGCAAGAGTCGAAAGCTCAAAGATTACTTAGAGTAAACTGATTGGAAGGTATCTTAAGCCTACCTATCGTGTTCTGGGGCAAGTGGCCTCATCTTACTGACTTGGTTAACTCTTGTTCCTGATAAAATTGTTTAAGGAGATGATTAACGTCCCGAGGTCTAGGCCTGAAACTTAACAATTTCTTAAAACTAAGCAATTTACTTGACCAATATGCTATTGTAATTGACTCAGAGACAGGATAATATCATGCTAAGTCAATGGAACGGATTTGGGCACCATGGAGGATAGAATACATAGAGAGGGCAAAGGAAGGTGGTTGCATCCTTTGCCAAAAGCCTAGAGAAAATAACGATGAGGCAAATTTTATCCTCTACCGTGGCCAAAACAATTTCATAATTTTGAATGCCTTCCCATATAATCCTGGGCACTTAATGGTAGCCCCTTATCGACATATAGCAAATCTCCAAGATTTAACAGATAACGAAATAAAAGAGCACCTCGACGTTGTTAAAAGAGCCGTGAAACTTTTAACGGAAGTGTTGAAACCTGTAGGTTTCAACATTGGCTTAAACATAGGTAAAGTTGCCGGAGCTGGAATAGAATACCACCTTCATACTCATATTGTGCCTCGATGGCAAGGTGATGTTAATTTTATGCCTGTACTGTCTGATACCAGGGTTATATCGGAAGCCCTGGCTGCCACATACAAAAAGCTAAAAATAAGGCTAATCTAGTTATGGCTTAGCTTGAGGATAAGAGCCCAGTATCTTAACAAAAGTCGCTTCTTTTCGTAGCTCTTTTATAGCTTCTTGATGCATCTCGTCATCCAAGTGGCCCTCAAAATCAACGTAAAAAAAATACTCCCAGGGCTTGCTTTTACTTGGCTTGGACTCTAATTTTGTCAAGTTTATATTTCTAGTGGCAAAAATACCTAAGACTTTATGCAGAGCACCAGGTACATGTTTAACGGAAAAGACGAGAGAGGTCTTATTTTTCTCAACCGGCTTAGCTTTTTGCTTAGAGATAGCAAAGAACCTAGTATAGTTATTGATGTTGGTCTCAATTTGTGGCATCAAGATCTCTAAACTATAAGTATCAGCAGCCCTCTTACTAGCTATAGCAGCAATTCCCGTCCGCTGCTTCTCTTTTACCATTTTGGCGCTACCAGCAGTATCATAGCTGGGCACAATTTCAACCTTCAATTTGGTTAAAAATTCCTCACATTGAGCCAAAGCTTGAGGGTGGGAATAAATTGTCTTTATGTCAGCCAATTTTTCCCCAGGCAGGGCCATTAGACAATGACTTATCCTGAGAATGATTTCAGCAAATATATTAAGGGGATATGCTAATAGCAAATCATAGGTCTCATTGATACTGCCAGCTTGAGAGTTCTCCACAGGAACCACAGCAAAACTAACGTTATCCTCTAACACAGCTTGAAAAACATCCCGAAGGCGAACACAGGGCAAAAAGTCAATGCCTTCTCCAAAAAGCTTTATGGCAGCATCTTCACTAAAAGCACCTCTTTCTCCCTGAAAAGCAACCTTTACCATTTGCCTACCTAAAGTATAGCTTGCTTTTTCCCGCCTTTCCACTAGAAATTATCTTCTCCAGAAGTGAGGTGTAAATATCATCAAAACTGTAAATAATTCCAACCTGCCTAACCACATGCAGATAATTAAAAGGACCTTCCCTGCCCCAGGAAGCCAAACATAATTTAAAGTAGGACCAATTCCACCCAATCCAGGCCCCACATTTCCTAAAGTAGCAGCCACTGCTGAGAGCGATGTTTCCAAATCAAGTCCTAAAAAAGCAAGTATTATGGAAGCCACAGCCGCTACAAGGAGATAAAGGAAAAGAAAAGAGATTATATCCCGAATTATTTCCTCTGAGAGAGGTTTTTGGTTATATTTAACCGGAATCACAGCTTTGGGGGAAATAGCTTTCCTCATCATCACCCTGCTATGTTTGAACAGGGTTAAAGCCCGTACCACCTTTATCGCTCCCCCAGTGGAGCCACCACAGCCTCCAATGAACATCAAAACTAGAAGCACCATTTTGGCGCCAAATTGCCACGAATCAAAATCGCAAGTAACAAAGCCAGTAGTAGTCATGATTGAGAGCCCCTGGAACAAACTATACCGATATGAGCTAAGACCTTGTGAGAGAATTAGCAGTAACGCAGCCGAGGCTAAAAGAATTAAGTAAAGCCTGAATTCCTCATTTTTAAATATTTTGAAGTTTCCCCTTAAAACGTGATAATGGATAAGGAAATTTGTGCCAGCTAGAAACATAAAGACCATGATGATATATTCGGCCAAGGGGTTAGCATAAGCTCCAATACTCCCTGTAGTAAGGGTAAATCCGCCAGTGGGGAGAGTACACAGCGAGATGCAAATTGAGTCAAAGAGCTTAAGCTTAGCCCAGAAGTAGAGGAGCGCTATCTCAGCAGCAGTGAAAGCCACATAAATCATCCAAAGAAGTCTTGCCGTGGTTTTAACTCTGGGACGAAACCTTTCAGGCATAGGGCCAGGAAATTCCCGCTCAAAGAGCTGAGAGCCTCCTACTCCTAGCCTTGGTAAGATAGCAATAAAAAGAGCTATTACTCCCATCCCACCCAGCCATTGGGTAAGGCTACGCCACAAAAGGACACTTCTAGGTAGGCTTTCCACCTCTTCCAGTATAGTAGCGCCAGTGGTAGTGAAACCAGACATGGCTTCAAAAAAGGCATTGAGGAAATTCCATCCCAGCAATATATAGGGAACGGCGCCAAGGAGGGGCACAAGAAGCCAGGTAAAAGAGACTATAGAAAACCCATCGGCACGCTCTACTTCCCTCGTAGCTTTAAATCCAAATTCAAGGGATAGACCGATAGCTAAAGTGAGCAGTAGCGAATATAAAAAAATCCGCCAGTTCTCGCTATAATAGAAAGCTGCTGCCAAGGGGAAAATGTAAATTAAAGCGAGGTATTTTAGAACCGAACCAACGATGTGCAGGGTTAATCTTACCCTTTGGTAAACCATTTATTCATAAATTCGGCTCCCTTCTTTGTAGATTTTCGGTCTACGATGAGAGTCAGCCAATCTTTGAGCTCTATCTTAATATCTTCATTCAAATATTTTCCTTCCCGCTCTATCACCAAGATTTTCATTCCATTTGGAGTTCCCACCTCAGAGACTTTCTTGCCCACACACCTCATACCTTCCTCAATCTCTATTTCGAAGATTTCTGCCCTTTCAAAAGAGAGGAAATCTTTTACATAAGGTTGTAAAATCATTTGGCAGATATGCTTTGCTACCACAGCATGGGGCTTAACCTGGAAGCCAATTCCAGCTTGTTTAAAAGTTTCCACATGCACCGCATCATTAACCAGAGAAATCACTTTCTTTGCTCCCATTTCCTTGGCTGTCATACAAATCATTAAATTATCTGAGTCATCGTTAGTTAAGGCAACTAAAGCGTCTGCACTACTGACCCTCGCTTCCTCCAGAACTGACTTTTTGGTAGCATCCCCTGTTATCACCATAACGTCAGAAGACGTTGCCATTTCAGCACATTTCGCTTCATCTGAGTCTACAACCACCACCTCACTCCTTTCTTTAACCAGAAGTTCAGCAAGATTCTTTCCTGTACTGCTCAAGCCTGCTATTATAAAGTACATTTTCTCATCTTCTCCCTAACAAAATTTTGGCTCATCCTCTCAAAGGATGAGCTTCAACTCGAGGATAGTGCGCAAATTTATGTCTAGCTTTGGAACGCCAACTAATATCCAAATTTAAACACCCTATATCACAACCGCACCGGTTTTAATTGTGAAGGCGATTTTAATTTCTTTCATAATTGTTGTCAACTCCCCTTTAGCTCCTCCAGCCAAGCCAATGATTTAATCTCTCGTTGCAAAAGATATTTTATATATCCCTGCACCACCTGCTTCAACTGGGAAGATAATTCCGCTTTCACCCTTACTCGCTTTGTTGTGGCATAATCACAGTCTTGCCACAAACGGAGAATTTTCAAAGCGTCAACCGAAAGAGGACGAGACTCAGGCTCTTTCTCGCTACAATGGGGGCACAGAATTCCACCTTGGCTAGAACTGAAGAAGTTGACTACTGGCTGAAGAGGCGAATCGCAGATGACACATTGATGCAATTGAGGGCGGTAGCCAAGATAATGAAGAAAATGAAGCTCAAAATAGCGTAACACGATTTCGCTGCTATCAGCCCGACACAGCCGATGTAAAGTATCGAGCAACAGATCAAATAAGGGAGGATTCTCACTATTCTCTACAGTAAAGGAATCAACAAGCTCCAAAAGGTAAAAGCCACAGGCCATGCGCCATAAGTCGCTTTTCAAAGCTAGGAAACCATCAATAGTTTGACTCTGGGTCACAATATCAAGGTTACGTCCTCTGGCCAGCATCATCAAACTATGAGTCAAAGGCTCTACATTACCCCCAAATTTGCTTCTTGGGCGGCAAGTCCCCTTAGCTACCGCTTTCAACTTGCCAAACTCGGGAGTATAAATAGTAAGAATCTTATCAGCTTCGCCAAGCCTGGTTTGCTTAATAATAATGGCTTGAGTTTGATAACTTCGGGGTGTTCCCATCCACACCTTTTTAGAATTCTTGTCGACCTTCAAGAGCTTGGGCCAAGGTCATATCATCGGCATATTCCAGGTCAGCACCGAAGGGCAAGCCACGAGCTAAACGGGTGATACGAATGCCTAAAGGGAGTATCATGCGGCGAAGATACATAGCAGTGGTTTCACCCTCTAGATTAGGATTGGTTGCTAGGATTACCTCAGTTACCGAACCATCTTGAAGGCGAGATAAAAGCTCCTTCGCTTTTAACTCCTCAGGCCCTATTCCTTGCGTCGGGCTAACAGCCCCATGGAGCACATGGTAAACGCCTTTATACTTCCCAGTCCGCTCTAGAGGAGGAATATCTGAGGGCCTCTCAACAACACAGATTTTAGAATGGTCACGCTCCTTATCCTGACAAATGGGGCAAGGGTCACAATCGGTGATATTAAAACAAACTGAGCAAAGCCCTATCTTTTCTTTCAGAGCCAAAATAGCCTCAGCTAAAACTTCGGCTTCTTCATCCGGCCTATGCAATAAATAATAAGCCAGCCGTTGGGCACTTTTGGGTCCAATTCCGGGTAATTTATTAAATGCTTCGATTAACCTGGCTAGAGGTTCACAAGAAATTACCATTTTCTAAGCTAATTCAGGTATATTAATTCCACTTTCCCTTACAATCCTTGATCAATAATCTTGGCTCCCATTTCCAGAGCAGCCTTAACCAAAGGACTTTGCTCCCCCGCTTGAGGTGGGATTTTCCTTTTATGGTCAACCAAGATACACCTTACCTTATAAGGCTGGCCAAAAACTTCTTTAAGCTTTTTCTCTATCAGATGTCGATACTTAGGATCTTCAATCTTTTCTTTATGGAAGGGATAATAAAACCCTAATATTAAAGTATCGTCCTCAAGAGCTACCGGCTCACAGGCGCTACGCAAAAAAGCGTCTAAATTGCCGCTGGAACCCTCCCCCCGTAAAGATTGAATGAATTCCCTCCACTGACTATGCACGTAGCCAATATCTTGAGGAGCCTCTGTGTGTGAAGCCTTAGCACTGCTTGTCACTACAGGGATTTCAGCTTCTTGAGTAGCCTGGATTAACTCATGTGCTGATTCAGTAACTTCCCTTATCTCTGGAGGCTCAATTGCAGTTGATTCCTCTTGTCCGGCCATCGAAGATAAAACACAATCTGTTAAAGCTAACTCTAGAGATAAAGTGGAATAACTATCACTGCGAAAATCTATACTGGAGAAAAGTTTGACCGCCCCATGCAAGTATCTCAACGTGGTGGTAGCCACAAGTCCCTTCATCTCAGATAAGTCTTCACTAGTAGCATCTAGAACCTCTTCACATTGAGATTTAGCCAGCAATAATCCTCGGAGATATTTCACTAGTTCCAGATTAAACTGCCGTAGGTCAACGCCATCGCTGTTGACGCTATTTATAACTTGGAGGCCAGCGGAGATATTCTTATTAACAATATGTTTTGCTAATTGCTTAACTCTCTGATCACCGGTTAATCCCAATGCTGCCTGAGCTTGCTCAAAGTTAATTTGGTTGCCATAGTAAGCAAGTAATTGTTGTAATATATTTTCGGCATCACGAAGACTCCCAGTGGCTGCCTGAGCAATGAGTTTGAGGGATTCCAATCCAGCATGAATGTCCTCCTTTTGACATATTAGCTCCAGTTTATCTATTATCGCTGTTTGAGACAGGCGGCGAAAATTAAATCGCTGACATCTCGACATAATAGTGGGTATCACTTTATGTGGTTCTGTAGTGGCTAAGACAAAAATTACGTGAGGAGGCGGTTCCTCCAGAGTCTTGAGCAAGGCATTAGAAGCTGCCTCAGTAAGCATATGGACTTCGTCTATAATGTACACCTTATAGCGAGCAAGGCTGGGAGCATAATTCACCTTTTCCCTGAGGCTGCGAACTTCGTCAATACCGCGATTGCTAGCAGCATCTATTTCTATCATATCTAAAGCTCTACCTTCGGTAATTGAGCGGCATATATCACAAGTATTACATGGCTCGCCGTGTACTTGATTGGGGCAGTTAACTATCTTAGCCAGGATGCGCGCTGTGCTGGTTTTTCCCGTGCCCCGAGGACCACAAAAAAGGTAAGCATGGGCTATCTTTCCGCTCTCCACTGCATGGCGTAAAGTCTGAGTTATTGGCTCCTGTCCTACCACCTCAGCCAAGGTCTGCGGACGCCACTTACGATAAAGAACTTCAAAGCCCATTATCCTTCCTTATTATACTCCTCCCCACACAATCCCTAAAAGAAGTTTTTTACTTAATTATTGGCTTGAGCCACTTTCTATGATGGAAATTGTTTTATTGTAATCCTCTTCCATGTTCTCAATAGCCTGCTGTAAAACTGGTTTTAGTTCTTCAGGGGCTTTGTCTAAAGCATTTCTTAATGCAGCTAAACTCTTTGCCCAACTTCGGCCTAGCACTGTCTCCAATTCCTCAGCATCCCTTCCTTTACTATAAGCTTCTGCTCCTTCGGATGGAGCTGGAGCCGGAACCAGCATTTTAGGCCCTTTTCCCTCAACCTCGACTTCCGGCGTTTTCTCCATCACATACACCATGTCCAAATGATTGGCAACTTGCTCGGTTAGCATAAAAATCTCATTACCTTTGCCTTGGCGAGCCATCTCAACCATCTCACCTGCTCTGCGTTCAGCAAACTGAATATGAAGTTTTGCTTTGTCCATATCGGAGGAAGCTAATGTTAGTCTCACCTGCTCCCCAGCTAACTTAACAGGATAAAAAAGCTCATCGGGCAAAGCATACACTGAAGCAGCAACTGTTCCTACACCAATAAGCAGAAAACCTAAAATAGCAGTCATAGCTAGGGCCCACCTTCTGTACCAAATAGGAATCCTTGCTCTCCTTTCTGCTTTCTCCTGCTTAGCATAGAACATTGCTTGAAGCCGAGAATTAACTCTTGCCTTAAACTCAGGGGCAGGTTGAATAGCAGAAGATTTCTGAATAAAGACAAGGCTAATTTTGAGTAAAGGCTCTAGCTCAGATGCTTGCTCAGGATAAGCCTTAAGACAGCCCTCAATGCTTTCACCTCTGAGTATTCGCTCTAGACATTCATCAAGAATATTTTCTAACTTTTGATTCATATTTTACTGCCACCCGACAACATTTTCCTTAATGCCACTATGGCATTATATTGCAAAGCCTTCACTGTGCCTGTATTTTTCCCCAAAACTTTGGCTACCTCCGTAGTAGAAAGTTCACTTCCAAAACGGAGCAAAATTACCTCGCTTTGCGCTGGAGATAATTTCTCTACATTCTTAATCAGTTCCTCGATTTCGAGCTCTCTTTCTGCCGTAAGCGCTGGATTTGACTCACTAGCCAAAGTTATATCATCCTCTAAAGCCACCTTTTCCACTTTGCCCTGCTTCCTGAAATAATCAATCACTCGGTTATGTGCGATGCGAAATAGCCAGGAATTAAAAGGCAAATTTCGCCACTTATAAGAGCCAATCGCCTCCAAAGCTCTAACAAATATCTCCTGAGTTAAATCCTCAGCTTCAATTTGGTTTCCCACTTTGAGATAAACATAGCGATAAATCCTATCGAAATGTTCCTCATAAAGCTGGGCAAAGGCTTCTCCATCGCCCTTTATGGCTCGAGAAACTACATCCTTTTCAATAGACATCAGGCTGATGTCTATTATATAGGAAAACGAAAAGAGAGAGAAAAAGTTTATAGTCAGTACAAAAGCAGCCAAACATAATCTCGTTGAGCTAGACAGTGACACTTAAAAGTATAAGGGTATCTTCCACTTTAAGTTTGGAACAATCCCTAGTAGTTCCTTGTGTCATCGCAAAGCACATTCCCATCCTGTCATTGCGAGGCACGTCAGTGCCGAAGCAATCTTGTAGGGTTGGGGCTTGTCCCCAACCGCTAAGGCGGGGATAAATCCCGCCACTACAAAATAGGATTGCCACGCCTTCGGCTCGCAATGACGAGGAACGAAGGATTAGAGAAACAAACCTCTACATTAATGACAGCTAAGAAGCTTTGCTAGCTTGCTTCTCAGCCCAGTTGCCTACCCAGGGCAGCTTCCACATCTTGCCCGTTCCCGCCTGAATCATCAGGATAATCCATAAAACAAGGCCCAAAACCGAGATTATCCAACCTATAACCCAGCCAATAATTGGAATAGAAAACAGAATAAGATAAACCACAGTCAATACGCCAAATGTCATGATGGATTGCCAGGCGTGGAATTTAACGAATTTGCTCTTCTTCTCAATTACCAGGAAAACTATTCCTGAAATCCAGCCACCAACATAACAAAGAAGCCCAGCTACATTAGCTGACAGCCCAACGCTAGTTTCAGCTGGCTTGGTAGAAACACCAAACTCGGCACCACACTTGGAACAGAACTTAGTCCCTTCGGGATTTTCAGTACCGCATTTAGGACAAAACATATCTCACCTCCTTTGTCTAATTTAGCATATATTATAGCTTTGTCAATAGCTTATAAGCCTTTGCCAGCAATATAAACAGCAAGGTCAGCGAGGCGGCAGCTATAGCCCCATTCATTATCATACCAGGCCAACACCTTCACCATATTGCCATCAATAACCATGGTGCTCAAGGCATCAAAAATAGCGCTGGCTGGATTGCCTTTAAAATCTGAGCTTACCAGGGGCTCATCGCAATATTCTACAATCTCCTTGAGTTCTCCCTCAGCGGCCTCTCGAAAAGCATTGTTAACTTCCTCAGCAGTTACTTCCCTATCTAAATCAGCCACAAAGTCAACGATGGACACCACTGAAGTAGGCACCCTTAGGGCAATACCATGTAGCTTTCCTTTAAGCTCAGGAATGACTACGGTTACAGTGCGAGCAGCACCTGTAGTTGTGGGAATAATATTGGTAGCAGCGGCTCGTGCCCGTCGCAGGTCGCGATGAAACACATCTAATATCCTTTGGTCGTTAGTATAAGAATGTATAGTGGTCATTAACCCACGACTGATCCCAAAGTTTTGGTGCAGAACTTTAACCACAGGTGCAATACAGTTAGTAGTGCAGGAGCCATTGGATATAATGTGGTGCTTGGCTGGGTCATATTGCTCCTCATTAACACCAAGGACAATGCTTATATCTTCCTCCTGGGCTGGTGCTGAAATAATCACTTTTTTTGCTCCACCCTGAAGATGACCGGCTGCCTTGGAGGCTTGAGTAAAAAGCCCTGTCGATTCAATCACGATGTCCACACCATAATCTCGCCAGGGAATTCTGGCTGGGTCACGCTCAGCCAAAACCTTTATCTCTTCATCATCAACTACGATAGAATTCTCTTTAGCCTCCACCTTGCCTGGATAGACACCATAATTGCTATCGTATTTGAAAAGGTGAGCATTAGTCTTAGCATCAGTAAGGTCATTCACCGCCGTAACCTCTAATTTATTAGCTACACGCTGTTTTACTGCCTTAAGAGCCAATCTCCCAATACGCCCAAAGCCATTAATACCTACTTTCGTTGCCATTTCTTCATCTCCTTTCTCGTTTAATTTTCACCCTCACCTTGTTCCTCCCCCTTCAAGGGAGAGGGTAGGTGAGGGTTAGTCCTTAGCCAAATATAAAGAAACACCACCCTCATCAATTTTGCCTACTTTGTTCTCAAAAGTTAATAACTTGAGATAAGCAATAACTTTCAATATGGCTAATCGCCTGTTCCAAGGCGTTAAATCCTTAAAGGCAACACCTCCTGCTTCAGCTTCCCAAGGAATTTCAGCGGCTACCTGGTAGGCTGTTTTCAAGCCTTCGTTTAAAACTTTCATAACAGCTTTTTCCCTTTGCTCATGGTGACGAAGTATCTCCGCTGCCCTCAGCTTCAGGCTATTGAACACTGGGCCATGCCCTGGGAAGATGAAACCAATCTTAAGAGCCTCCACCTTCTCAAGGGAATTGATATAGTCTCTCAGGGGGTTATCCCCCGATTGGGGATGAAGCCCCACATGGGGAATAGTTTCAAACAAAACATGGTCTCCACAAAATAACCACCTCTTCCTTGGTTCATAAAGGCATATATGACCCGGTGAATGTCCTGGCGTTCGTAATACCTCAAATTCAAATGAACCGTTAGAAAGCCTATCACCATCATCTAGCATAACATCAGGCAAATCGGGCGAAACGAATTGCTCCATCCACAGTGAAACCTCTTTTAACTCAGATAGCTCAGATTGAGGAACGCCATTTTTATTGAGTTCTTCATCCATCTCCTTAAGCAGTCCACCAAAATCCTTGTACCTTGAATTAATAAGTTCCGCCTCCACCCTATGCATAGCCACTTCAGCCCCACAAAATTCTTTTAGCTTGCTTGCCAAACCATAATGGTCGGGATGGATATGAGTGATAACAATCCATTTGATGTCCTGGAACTTGAGGCGATTCTCTCTTAGCCCTTCCCTAAAAGCCCACAGCCCCTCTGAACCACCCCAACCACTATCAATCAGTATATTTCCCTTGCTTCCCTCCACTACATATACATTGACATGCCCCGACATATCCAGGGGAAAGGGAAGCTTTATCTGGTGGACACCACTTACTATTTCCATGACTTCATCTTCACTAAATTATAAAAAGCTTCTTTGCCCGGGTAGCGACCTCTACTCCCCAATTCTTCCTCTATTCTAAGAAGACGATTGTATTTAGCTAATCTCTCACTGCGACAAGGGGCACCGGCTTTAATAAATCCAGCATTAACAGCTACCGATAAGTCAGCTATAGTAGTATCTTCGGTTTCGCCAGACCTGTGGCTGATAATAGTCGTCCATCCTGCTTTTTGCGCCCTTTTGACCACAGCCAACGTTTCACTAAGCGTGCCTATTTGATTTGGCTTAATAAGGATTGAGTTGGAGGCTTTTTCTGCAATACCCCTCTCAAGACGCTTTATGTTGGTAACGTAAAGGTCATCGCCCACAAGCTGAACCTCTTTGCCTAACTTAGCCGTGAGCAGTAGCCATCCCACCCAGTCATCCTCCGCCAAACCATCCTCAATGCTAATGATAGGGTAGTTGGATACCCAGTTAGCATAATAATCCACCATTTCTTCGGCGGTAAGAGTAATGCCTTCCAGGGACAAAACATATTTACCATCTTGATAGAAACTGGTAGCTGCTGGATCAAGAGCAAGAAAACAGTCTACGCCAGCTTTATAACCAGCTAAATCAACAGCTACCAAGATTAGCTCTATTGCTTCTTTATTAGAGCTAAGCTGAGGGGCAAAGCCACCTTCGTCACCTATATTGGTGTTTAAGCCTTTATCTTTAAGAACTTTATGTAAAGAATGGTAAATTTCACTGCTCATCTGAATAGCTTGGGCGAAATTAGCGGCACCCAAGGGCACTATCATAAACTCCTGAAAATCTGTAGAGCCCAAGGCATGCTTGCCGCCATTCAAGATATTCAGCATAGGAACAGGCAACAAGCAGGTTTCTGCTCCGTCTAGATAACGATATAAAGGAATACCTAGAGAGTTAGCACCAGCCTTAGCTACTGCTAAAGATACACCTAGGATAGCATTAGCCCCAAGACGAGATTTATTAGCAGTGCCATCAAGCTCAATTAGCTTCTGGTCTATAACTTGCTGCACCGAAGCAGACATGCCAATTATTTCCGGAGCTATATCATTATTAACATTGCTTACTGCCATTAGAACACCAAGACCACCATATCTACTCTTATCGCCATCCCGAAGTTCCACCACCTCATACTTCCCAGTGCTTGCCCCCGAGGGAACGGAAGCTATGCCAATTGTGCCATCAACTAACATCACCTCTACCTCTACAGTAGGATTACCCCGAGAGTCAAGTATCTCTCTACCCTTAACGCTCTCGATAATTGCCCTCTCTGAGCTCATTTTAAACCACCTCTTTCTTAGCCAAAGAAATAGCTTTATTCACCGCTTCTTGAGCGCCATGGACTCTAATTACAGGATCATCCTCTCGACTATTTCGGGACAGTGACCAGGTATTCAAGCCAATAACTGGAACGTTGCTCTTCAAGGCATAAGCAATCTCACTAAGTGTTCCATAGTTACCCCCGATGGCAATCACTGCCTGAGCTGATTTCACCACTGCCATATTTCTGGCGTAACCTACACCAGTGACTATAGGGATGCTTACCCAAGGGTTTGCCATGCTTGGATCTTCGCCAGGCAAAACGCCAATAGTCAAGCCACCTTTTGACTTAGCCCCACAACAGACCGCTTCCATCACACCACCAAGACCACCACAAATTATAGTAGCACCCTGCTGTGCCAGTAGCTCACCCACAGTCTCGGCTAACTTAGCTTCCTCTGCAGAACAAGTGGAATTTCCAATGACAGCAATGATCATTTTTCAACTCACAATTTATATTATACTACCAGCTAAAGCCTTAATTTGCTAATTGAATTTGCTCATCGCCATTTCTATTCCTTGGGTAAGAAAGCAATCAACGGCTTCAGCTACCCTAGCAATTACTGGCTTGATTAGTCTTTCCTCTTGTGGAGTAAAGTTGCTAAGCACATAATTAACTACAACATCTTCATTATTAGATAGCTCCTCTACCTTGGGGCGCCCAATACCTACCCTGATTCGGGAGAAATCCTCACTTCTCAAAGTAGAGATTATAGATTTCATCCCCTTATGCCCTCCTGAACCACCGCTCCGACGTAGACGAATCTTGCCCAGAGGTAAATCCAGGTCATCATAAATTACTAAAAGATCGTTCAAGTGAACACCATATTTACTTGCCAGACAGCCTACTGCTTTCCCACTAACATTTACAAAGGTTCTCGGCTTGGCCAGTAATAATTTCTCGCCTCCCACCTCACCAAAACCCACCCTCGACTGACACTGCCTCCGTTCAAAGCGGATAGAATGAAGCCTGGCAAAATAATTCAAACAACGAAAGCCAATATTATGACGATTATGGGCATAATTTTTCCCTGGATTGCCCAAGCCAACAATTAACTTCATTAACATATGCCTTGTTTTATGATATATTATAAGCTAAAAGAGATAGATTTTGTCCCTACTGGGAAAAGATATAAATGAAGGAATATAACTACTGCCCAATTTGTACAACGCCTCTCCAAATGGGAATCATTGCAGGAAAAAGGAGGAAATATTGCCCTAAATGTGATTTTATTGATTATAAAAATCCTTCGCCGGTGGCAGTGGCAGTGACAGTAAAAAATAAAAGATTCTTATTGGTCAAAAGAGGAACGCCGCCTAAAAAGGATACCTGGGGATCTCCCTCAGGTTTTATTGAGATTGGAGAAACACCAGAAGAAGCCTGTTTAAGAGAGCTAAAGGAAGAAACTGGAATATCCGGGGAAATAGTGAAATTAATCGGAGTAGCTAGGCGCGACGACAAAGAAGTTTATGGAGACATGCTGGTAGTGAAATATTTAGTTAAGCCAAAAGGGGGGAAACTAACTCCTGGAGACGAAGTAGTGGGAGTGAAATTCTTCGAGATAGCTGAATTGCCTAGTTACTATTGCGATATTTATAAACAGGTAATTGAAGAGATTCAAAAAGAGGAAGTATTTTGATTCAGCAGTTCCAGAAACTCAGCCTCGTTGAGTGTCTTTATGCCCAATTTTTGCGCTTTAGCTGACTTGGAGCTTGGGTCGGCACCAACCACCAAATAAGATGTCTTCTTGGTGACATCTGCGCCTGCTTTGCTGCCTAGAGCCTTTATCCTGACTCCTCACCTTTTTACTTTTTTCTTGCCAATTCTCTGGCGTCCTGGATGTAATTTTTGGCTTCTTTAACCAACTGCGTTACCTCTTCTTCAGGTTCTAAAACCCGCATGTAAGAGCAGTGCCCTATACAAAGCGATGGTTATATACTTATAATGGCTACAGGATATGTCTAACAACGCTCTACAAGGGGCTAAAAGAGCGGTTAGCAGGCTTCAAGAGGCAATTTACTGGAAACCTGGCAAGGATATCCTGCATCTCAAGAAGAGGAAGGCACTAGGACATTTACCCCAAGATTGCCAAATCAAGGATTATAACAAGCTAATCAGTGAACTCGTTCAAGGGCTTGAGAATGAAGTGTACCTTTACGAATTTGGCTCTCAGAGGTATTATATGGTAAGAGGGAAAATCAAGGAGAAGGAGTGGATCGTTATTCTCTCTAAGGAGGGGATAATAGAGACAGCCTTTCCTCCACAGAAGATTGAGGAGTATTTGAGCAAAAGAAATGTGGCTTTATTAGGAAAAATTGGGGAGATAGTAAAATGAGTGAGCTAAAGGAGCTTTTAGGACATTATGCTGAAGGGGTTTACTACCCTGAGGTTAGCGGCTTTGAAATTTTGGAACTGCTCGATATTCGGAGTGAAATTGCAAGGAGGGAAACGGAACTCTCCCCTGAGGAAAGGAAAAAACTTGAAACTGCTGATGGCGTGTTTCTAAAAAATGCCGCTAAGTTCTTTGCTGCAATCTCTAAGATTGCCGACCTTGCCGAGATGAGGGGAAGAGCCGATGTTTCTCCTTCTCACTGGTGGTGGTATCTGGAAAAACTTGCCTATATGGAAAGGGTTACTGCTTAAAGTTGATTCGTCTCTGTAAAGCAAGCTTTATCACAATGAATGCTTACAGGATTTTAACCCTGCTGGGTTTTGGGATAAATCAGGTTAAAATTCAAACTCTCGAAGGTACCGTAAGCACATAAAGCTCAAGCTCAATGAGTTTCAGCCCATACTTTTTATATGGGCAGATGAAAGGGAAATCACACCGATCTTTACACTGGGCACCTGGCTTGGCTTTGAATGAGCCTCGACCAATTCCCTTAATACATTTCTTTGCGGTTGCCTCGGCGGATTTTAACTTACTCTGCCCGATGGCAACATCCTTTATGTCATTCTTCGTGTGTTTTGGATCGAGGTAAGCCACTGATGCACCGGTGACAGGGCGTTGCAGCTTTTTCAACCCCAAAGTATAGAGCTGTAGCTGTAGGCTTGATTCTGGGAATGTTGTCACAACCTCCGAGGTTTTATAATCCCGTACCTCTATGCTTGGTTTCCTGTCAGTTCCCCTGATTATGACGTCGACCTTTCCAGCAATAGTCGCTTTTTCGAGTGGGAATTCCAACCTCGCTTCGACTTCCTGTATCCGCTGCATATCCTGTTTGTGACGCCTAACGAATCGCGTTAATACCTTCTCAGCAGCCTGTTTCATGTTCTCAAGGGGCTTTCCACCGGCGTAAGGCAGGTGGAACTTTTTTCTTACCAAATCTCGAATGGCTTCTTCAGCATCTTCACCATGTTGTATACGCTCACTGGCACACCTCAGACAATAGTGAAGGCTCTTGCCATATCCCAGCGCAACGTCTAGTCCTGGTTTATAGCCCCACATTTCCCTCAGGCAGTAAAGATAAGGACATCTCAGATAGGTTATCATCTCACTTGGCGAGAACGTCTGTATCTCATCGCTCTCAAGAGTCGCCTTGATCTGTGTTGATGGTAGGTCGTCACTTTCGCTAATCCTCTTTGCGTGATTTTCAACTGTTTCAAGAAATTGGCTGGGACTTTGGTAATTACTTATGCGCCTGAAATGACTCAAACACAGGACATCTCTCGCTCTCGTCATTGCAACATAGAAGAGCCTTCTCTCGTCCTCTATTCCACCCTCATATCGCTTTACATCAAACCCCTCCATGTCCCTCGGAATAAACCAACGTCGTCGCTGGCCCGCTCTACTGGTAGGGAATCTTATTGCGGTCAAGCACGGAAGAAATACTACAGGCCATTCCAGTCCCTTTGCCTGATGCACCGTCATCACTTGAATCGCATCAATGCCACGCAGATCCTCAACTGGCTGCTCCTCGTACGCCCCAGTAGCATAGGTATTCATATACCAGCAGAGTCCCCTTACAGCATCCTGCCAATCAGGTTTTTGGCCGCCAAGTCTGACAGACGCCTCGTAGTCAGTGAGCAGAGTGTTGAACCGCCCTAGGTTAGCCATTACCGCTGCCTGGAGCTTATCGCCCGGGTCAAGGTTGAGAAAACCCAGAGTTACAAGAAGCTCTTGATACATTGAAGTGAAGTCCTTGAAGCCATCATTTAACACCTTCTGCTTCCACAATCGGAGCTTTCCGAGCAAATTCTTGGGTAGAGAACTGGATTCGTTGACCCCTTTCCATTTTTCTATACCCGTTCTAAGCAAGTCATCTCCATATATCTGGCTACCCTGCCCGTAAAAGCCTTCTCTCCAGAATCCTCTATCACTGAGCCATGCGAACAGCCGACCAACTGCTTGAGCTTCGTCCCTCTGAAACAATCCGACTTTACCGCCCACGAGGAATGGAAAATTGTTCCTGCGAAACACTGTGAGGAACGGCTTTGCAGAAGTGGATACGCTCCGCAACAATATGGCAATGTCTGAGTATCCACACCTCTTTTTGACTTCCACCAATTGCTTGATCCGCTCTGCTACCCATTCAGCTTCGCTGTCTGGATTCTCACACTCTAGTACAGTGACGGTACCCTTGTCCTTGCGAGTTGCACTGAGTGACTCGTATTTGGCCCTTTCAAACGTTTCAGCGAATGCATTAGCTACTTTGACGATAATGGGCACACTCCTCCAGTTCTCCTTAATAGTGACCTTCTTGCAGTCAGGAAAGTTGTTCAAGAACTCTTCGAAGCATTTTTCGTTAGAGCCACGCCATTGATAAATACTCTGTCTGGGATCACCCACAGTGAAAATGCTAGCATTACGCCCGATTAAGCGGATGAGCTTGTCTTGTGCCAAGTTAATATCTTGATACTCGTCTACAATCAGATACTTAATGTCTGATAAGGCCTGTGGGTTCGCCTCTAGCTTCTGCACTGTTAGAGCGATCATCTGACCAAAAGTAATAAGTCGATGCTCCTCGAGAAGTTCTTCATATCGCTCAAGATGCCTCAGGAAACGTGGAACTTTTCTGCGAAGTTTCTCTCGATCCAGAAGCTCATCATAAATAACATCAGTAGACTTCAGGAACTCAACACAGTTCTTGGAATACGGTCCGTCTTGCCCTAAACCGAGGCTCCAACCCGCACGAAGAATAAAGGCCATCTGTTGATTCTCGTCCACTGGGTCATGATCACCATAACCAAATACATCTTCAAGAATTCGGAGGCAATATCCATGTATTGTGCCTACATACATTTCCCCAAGTCGCGCACATGCCTCCTCACCTTTCAATTGACGCACTCTCTCATAAATACGGCTCTTCATGCTTTGCGCTGCCCGCTCCGTGAAGGTGAAAGCCACGATAGAGCTTGGTTCCTCATTCTTGTAAAGCAAAAGGTAAGCGATTCGGCGCGTCAGCGTCTCTGTCTTACCAGTGCCAGCTCCGGCAACTATTCGCAGATACCGGCTATCTGACACAACGGCTTCTTTCTTCTCCTCCGAAAGAGGATGCGGTGTTTCGAGTATTGCCTTAAGGATTTCGCTCTTGTTCATTCTGCCAGCTTTGTAACATTGTGGATTTAGCCTTGAATTGAGGCTAATTTAATAATTTTGCAACTTGCTTTCTTTACATGTCAAATTCGTCTGACCCAGCTTCTCCAAAAACTCGGCTTCATTAAGTTCCTCTATCCCCAGTTTTTTCGCCTTAGCCCGTTTAGATCCCGGGTCGGCGCCGACCACTAAATAAGATGTTTTCTTCGTGACATCTGAGCCTGCTTTGCCACCAAGCTCTTTTATCTGCGCCTCTGCCTCTGAGCGGGTGAGTGCCTTCAGCTTCCCGGTGATGACAAACTCCACTCCAGTTAAGGGCAATTTTCCGGGTTCGCCTTTTTCAGCTTTCTCGCTTTCTAACTTCACATGTAGTAGGCGTTTTAGGCTCTTCCAAAGGAACAAACGTTTGGCTTCCTCGGCTTTTTCCTTTTCCAGCCTCACCCCAGCCTTCCTTAATTTCTCAATAATGCGCCTGTTTCCTTCCTGCCTGAAAAAGGCCACAATGCTATCAGCTATCCTGGGCCCAATTGATGGGAGAGATAGAAGGTCTTCCTCACTGGCTTTAGCTAAATCGTCTATACTGCTAAAGTTTCCCGCCAGCAACTCAGCATATTCCTCACCAACATGGAGGATGCCCAGGGCAAAGATAACTCGGGACAAAGGCCTATCCTTGCTTTTTCCGATGGAATTAAGCACGTTAGAGACGCTTTTATCAGCCATCCTCTCCAAATTAAGGAACCGCTCCATCCTGTTTTTACTTTTAAGAGAATACAAATCAGCTACGTCCTTGACCAGACCAGCCTCAAATAAAGCCTGGCACAGCTTCTCACCCACACCGTCTATATCCATGGCTCCACGGCTAACGAAGTGTTTAATTTGCTCCAAAGCTTGAGAAGGACAGGCTGCATTGGTGCACCGGTGCATAGCCTCGTCTTCAGGCTTTATCACTTCACTGCCACATACTGGACAGCGACTGGGCATATAAAAAATCTTTTCCTTGCCTGTGCGGCGACTGACTACGGGACCAACAATCTCGGGTATAACCTCACCAGCACGCTGCACAACAACCACATCACCAATCCTTATATCTTTGCGATGAATATCCTCCTCGTTATGCAGTGCCGCCTGGCTGATAACCACTCCTCCCACTCGAACTGGCTCTAAAATGGCATAAGGATTGAGGCTCCCGGTCCTTCCCACATTTATGCCAATGTCAATAAGACGTGTCGTGCCCTGAACAGCAGGGAATTTATAAGCAATTGCCCACCTGGGCTCATGGGCTACGTTGCCCAATTCTCGCTGAAAAGCAACTGGATTGACCTTTACCACCATGCCATCAGCCTCGTAAGGAAAGCCTTCACGATTTTCTACCCAGTTTTGATAGCACTCCTCTGTCTCATCAATAGTATGATATAAAGCGATATCAGGATTTATCTTGAAACCCAAAGATTTAAGCCACTGCATAATTTCCCAATGGGTGTCAGGCACCACCCTACCTTCAGCCCAACCCAACCCGTAGATAAATATGTCCAGAGGGCGTTTGGCAGTAATGCTGGAATCAAGCTGCCTTACTGAGCCAGCGGCGGCATTCCTGGGATTGGCAAAAAGGGGCAATCCCTCCTTAGCTCTCTCCTCATTAAGTTTCTTAAATCCAGCCTTGGGGAGATAAACCTCGCCTCTAACCTCAAATCTAGGAGGTGCCTCCTTGGGCACAGAAAGGGGGATGCTCCTGATAGTTCTCAAATTCTGAGTGATGTTCTCACCTCGGTAGCCATCACCCCTGGTTGCCCCGGTGACAAGCAAGCCATCAACATAGGTCAGAGCTACCGCCAGCCCGTCAATCTTGGGCTCACAAACAAGGTCAAAGCTGCGCCCACCTAAAAGATTAGTGGCCCTCTTATGCCAAGCAGCTAACTCCTCGTAGGAAAAAGCATTAGCCAAGCTAAGTAAAGGCTCAGGGTGTTCCACCACACCAAACTCCTCCACCGGTGGAGCACCAATCCTTTGAGTGGGAGAATCAGGAGTAATAAGGTCAAGATGCTCGGCTTCAAGCTGTCTGAGCTCCCGCATAAGCTCATCATATTCAGCATCGCTGATTTCAGGGCTATCCAGAACATAGTAGCGGTAATTGTGATAGTTAATTAAACTCCGCAGTTCCTCTATTCGCTGCTTTGCCTTATCTATATCCCCCATAAGCCCCTTCATCAATTACAATATACCATAGCTAAAATAGGCGTGCACAAATGCTGTTTACCGGACATAGGTCCGAAAAGCCAACTACAGACACTACCAAGGAAGGTTTTTGCTTACTTCTTTCTCCCGAACGGGCAGATATAATCGCATATACCACAAGCACGCACACCCAGAGTTTGCTCTTGGTTTCTACGATAGCGATCACAGGCCTCAGCAGCAAATATCTCGCTTCTTGGCCTGGGCCTATCAAAAGCTTGTTCAGTGCATGCCTTTACTGGACAAGCTTCCACACATGCTCGGCAGTCCTGGCACATCTCGTCCATAGGCATTCCATCTTCCAGCGGGGCATCTGTAAGCACTGTGCCCCATCTTACGCGGGGACCATGTTCTGGTGTGATGAGCAAAGCGTTCTTGCCAATCCATCCCAGCCCAGCTAAATGAGCTGCTAACTTGTGGGAGAACACGCCAGCAAGCTTATCTTTATCCACTCTCTGAGACGATGGGACAATAAAAGCTTGAAAACCTGCTTTATCTATAGCTTGGGCTAACATCAAAGAAATCGAGTCTACGCGAAAAAATACAGTTTGCCAGTGATACCTATAGGTATGTAGGGCAGCAACTCTGTTATTATATCCCAGCGCATTTACAATGCTATCCATAAGGACGAAGCCATGAGAAACAGCTCGTGGAAACTGAGTTAGAAATTCTCCGCCCTGCTCTGAAATGCTCTGCTTGGCGGGAGTAAGATCAGCTATGCCGAAGTAAGTTGCCCCCATGCTCCTGGCCAAAGATTCTAGCTTATCTCTAAGATTTACCCTATCTGTATCCCCCATAGCTAATCCCTATCTACAAGTATAGCACAGCAAAGCTCCCTAACCTCAACCTTACGCTCTCTCAATCCTTAAACCTTGCACCCACGATATTTGATATAATCAAAGCAGATATATAGAAATGACTTTTTGCTTTGTCCCATTGAATATTATGGGAAATTGTATGTGTAAAAGGATGAAATTATGAATGAGATAAAGTACAAACCAATCGGAGTCATTCATTCTCCGTTCAAAGAACCCAGAGGGACACCTATACAGCCTGCAGGTGCTAAAGGCATCGATGGAACAGTTGAAATATTCCCAGAATATGTTGAAGGCTTAAAAGATGTTGAGGGCTTTTCTCACATTATTTTGATATACCACTTTCATTTATCCAGAGGAGCGCCCTTAAAAGTAAAACCGTATATGGATAACGAAGCGCACGGAGTCTTTGCCATGCGAGGTCCCAGTAGACCGAACCCAATCGGCATCTCCATAGTACGTCTTGTCAGGGTTGAGCAGAACGTACTCCATATTCAAGATGTAGACATCGTAGATGGAACTCCCCTTTTGGATATCAAGCCTTACGTGCCAGAATTTGATATCAGGAAAGTAGAGAAAATGGGATGGCTGGAGAAAAATGTGCATAAACTTTCAATATCAAAAGATGATGGGAGGTTCACCACATGTTAGGCAACATCAGCGTCGTTTTAAGGAGGATAATATGGCTATGAAACCAGTTGTAATTAAGTTCTTCGCCCCTGTTATAGATGTTACAGTCAATGCTCTAATGAATGCTATCGACCAGAAAATGAAGCAAGGTATAAAAGATTTCATCATCCTTATCTCCTCGCCTGGTGGTTCTGTTATTCACGGCTTGAGCACATACAATTATCTGAAGGGATTGCCTGCCACGATAACTACGCACAATTTTGGCAGCGTGGACTCAATAGGCATCGTCTTATATTGCTCCGGCTCAAAAAGGCTATCAGTGCCTCAGGCGAGATTCTTGCTTCATGGTGTTAATGCCCAATTCAGGGGAAATCAGAATTTGGAAGAAAAGCAGCTGGATGAAAGGTTAAAAGGATTAAGGATTGACATCGAGAACATCGCAAAAGTAATCGCAGCAAATACAGGCAAAGATGTAGCGGACGTGACCAATGCTATGCTCGAAAGGACAACATTAAATCCAGAAGAAGCACAATCCTGGGGTTTGGTGCATGAAATCAGGTCACAGCTATTTGAAGCAGGAAGCGAGGTAATCTCTATACAAGCTCAGCAACAACAGAAACCGTAATATGCCCATCACCTTAAATGAATGACTTAATAGTTAAAGAAGTTGACACGCCACAAGAATTAAGCGACGCCCAGGAAGTAAGACGCCAGGTCTTTATCAAAGAACAAGGAATAAAACGAGAGGAGGAATTTGATGGGCTGGATCAAAATTCAGACCATGTAATTGCTTATGACAAGAACGTTCCGGTGGGAACAGCGAGAATCAGGTACAAAAATGATGTCTCAGCCAAGCTAGAAAGGATCGCCGTGTTAAAATCCTATCGAGGCCAAGGAATCGGTAAAGAGATAGTCAAAACATCCCTGAAATTGGCCCAACCGAAAGGGGCATCAGAAGTAACACTGCATGCACAGCAGTCCACCGTAGGATTTTATGAAAAACTTGGCTTTCAGCAAGAAGGAGAGCCATTTGAAGAAGCCGGAATCCCACACATAGCAATGACCAAAAAACTATAAAAATAGCCAGAATGATTCGCAGCCTATTGCCCTCAGACTTTGACGCTATACTGAGGGTCGTAAACAATGCCGCACAGGCTTACAAAGGCGTAATCCCAGGTGACAGATGGAAGGAACCCTATATGTCAGCTCAGGAGTTAAAAGCGGAAATTGAAGGCGGCGTTAGATTCTTCGGATGGGAGGAGGATAAGCATTTACTCGGAGTAGCAGGGATTCAATCTATTAAAGACACTACATTGATCAGACATAGCTATGTGCTGACAAAATGGCAAAGAAAAGGAATTGGCAGTAAGTTACTCGAACACCTGCTGAGCTTAGCCGAAACTCCTGAAATCCTGGTGGGAACCTGGGCAGATGCAAGCTGGGCTATCCAGTTTTATGAGAAACACGGCTTCAAGCTGGTATCGCCCGAGGAAAAAGATAGACTTCTGCGAACATATTGGAACATTCCTGATAGGCAGATTGAAACCTCAGTTGTGCTAAAGTTTACAAAGTAAGCAGAATTATTTCAAAGGCAACCAAGTGCAGTTCGTTCTCGTTTAAATAGGCTCAGACTTACAAACGAGAGCGGAGTTTATATAAAGCAGTAAAGTAACCCCGGCCCTTGGACTCTTAACAAGGCTAGCGAATATCGTAGCTATTCCTTTTTGGCAGCCACTCCAGTGCTACTACTTCTGCTACCTTTTCAAAATCAGGATCACCACTTATTAGCGTAGCCCCTTTCTGCTGTGCTAGAGCAACAGCGAAGCAATCAGCATACGCTATTGGATACTGAGCTTTTAAATGAGCAGCAGCTAAAGTTAGCTCACGGTCAGCTAATTCCATTATGACTGGTAACTCATCTATAAGAGCCAAGACCTCCTGGGCTGCAAATAAACCCCTCTCTCGCTCCACAATATATAGTACTTCACCTAAATTAAACAGATTCATAAACAGCCTGTTTTTGCCTTTTTTAGTTTCCTCAATTCTGTTTAGAACTATCTCATAACCAGCTTCTTGCTTTAGATAAGCTAACACAGCATAGCTATCTAACACATAACGCTTGAGTTGTTGTTCTGAGTTATCACTCATGAGCAGCATCCTCTCTACGGGATTGTAGAAGTGCTTCTGTAAGAGAGGTGCCTTGCTTCAGCATCCCGCATCCTTTCTTAACAGGATCGCCACTAACTGGTATTAAAACTATCACTCCTCCATAGTCAACAAAATGCACCCTCTCACCTTTCTTTAAACCATAGCGCTCTCGTAATTCTCGAGGGATTACTACCCACCCCTTTCCTGAAACTATTGAAGTAGCCATAAATACCTCCTTATAGATACTCTTTCTCTAGTAAGTATATACTACTATGCCTTTAGTATCAACTAAATAGTTCGTTTTTACCACCCTCTCCAAAGTTGTAGTTCCATTTCGCACAGGCATCCACGCGGAGGAATACCTTATGCGAGATGGGGCAAAAGGCCAGAAGACCACCACCCTTCTGATCAGCATTTAACAATAAAGCTTAAATGCTGGTATGATTAATTCGCTAGCTGCAAATGTAAGGGGGTAACCAAATGAACCAACAACAAGATGTCAGTTTAATTGCCTACTGTGGGTTAGATTGCAGCCAGTGCTTTGGCTATACCAAAACGATTAGCGAAGCCGCTAAAGGACTGCGTCGTGTGATGAGGCAGGAGAGGATGAAGGTAGCTTGGGAAGTAATGCCCTTTTTGGGTGACTATACTTCATTTAAGAAATCGCTGGATTCCCTAGCTGGGCTAAGATGCAAAGGCTGCCGACTAGGCGGCGGACCTCCCTGGTGCAAGATTAGAAAGTGCTGTCAAAAGAAGGGCTTTGAAAGTTGCGCCCAATGTGCTGAGTTTGAGACCTGTGACAAGCTCAAGATTTTAGAGCACTACCATAAAGATGAGCACCTAAAAAATTTGAGGAAAGCCAAATCTGATCTGAAGATTAATTAGGAAAGGAGGTATTCACATGACACCACGAAAATCGATTCCCCCAAAAGAGCCACAACACCTTGAAATGCCATCACAAAAGATGGCTGTAGTCTATATGAAGGGTGACCCAAATAAGGTAATGCCGGAGTTCCTACCAGCGCTCTATGGTTCAGTCTACAAACTGAAGTTCGAACTCAAAAAGAAAGGCATCGAATTTAAAGTGGACAAGCTGCGAGCAAGGTGGCCCAACGCCCACCTTGTCCCTAAGGATGAATGGCTGGGAATCTGCGGTCTGCCTATTCCCGAAAACACAACTTCTATGCCACAAAAAGTCTCCGGCATCGAAGTCAAGATCGAGCAGTGGGACTACGGCACGGTAGCACAGAGTCTCCATATCGGGCCTTACAGTGAAGAGGGAGCCATGGTTGAGCGCCTGCATAAGTTCATTGCAGACAGCGGTTACGACATAGCTGGCGTTCACGAGGAGGAATATCTCACCAGACCTGAGGCAAAAATCCAGAAAACACTTATTCGATACGCTATCAGGAAGAAATAAGTAACTTTGCTTCTTTTGATACCGAGGATGCAAAGCAATTGATTCTCCGTAAGCATACAGATATGATAGAGCGCGAGCGCTAGCAGCAAGATGGACCGAGTGAACTGCATGGACAAGTATGCCGATAAAATATTTGAACATTCGTTCGGAGCTGAAGTTCATAGTAGCCTGAGGAAAATCCCAAATCTGGAACGACGAGAGTGGTCAGAACTCTCAGACGCTGAGCAATATGTCATTGATGTCTTCATGTGGACGGCGAGGCTGGCTGATTCCTTCAACCGCCTGGAACACATCCGAGCCTACTTGGCTCACCGTAGAATTCTCAAGCAACATAGGGAAAGCGGTATTAATCGAGCAAACTACATCAGATATCACTACTCCAATCATGCTGCTACTCTGTTAGGAATCTTTGACATCGCATTAATCCTGACGAACAACGTTTTCCGGCTCGGTCTTCCTGAAAGGCAATGTCGCTCAGAAATCATCACGCAGAACTGTTGGGTTCGCAGCAAGGGAATCGACAAAATCTTGAAAAAATTCGATTCTGCCGTAGAGCCCCTGCGTGAGTCCCGACACCTGTACCTTCATCGTGGTTATCCACGGGATAGTGAACCGCTCTGGTATCTCCGCGGAATGGAACTCAGCTCAAGGGCAGATAGCTCATCAAGGATAGTCCTGGCTCGCCTAGCTGAGCGGACGTGTAGGGCAGAAGTCTCAAGAATCTTAAACGAAATCACTCGACAAGAGGAGACGGTCTTCAACGCTGCAAGCGAACTACTTACATCTTTGCACCCGGTGTACAAGTTTTGAAAAGAGAAAATGATATGAATTGGATGCGTTACACTGCACTGGGGATAGGCATTGCCTTTGGGTCGCTGTTTGTAACTTTTGCCATCGGCGAGGGTTTTAAAGGCATCCCCAGCCCTCGAGATTGCATCCTCTTACTGTTTGGCCCCATCTCGATGCTTGCAGCTACCGCCACAGCCTGGAACTATGAACGAATTGGCGGCTGGTGGTTGATTATAGGCGGCATCATTATCGGGATACTCTTTACCATCAGGTTTATAGATAGACCAATGAACCTTCTATGGACATTCCTGGTTTATCCACTGCCAATGTTGGCAGCCGGAGCATTAGGGGTGCTTCATGCAAAGAAACTAGCCTAGGTTCCGCCTCAATCTGTCTCCATACCAGAAGCAAGATTCCTATAGGCCTCGTATGCAATGCTCCGGCCTTAGAGTAAAATGAGCGTAATGGAAGACATTAATCTCGCTGGTTGCTGCGGAATATTCTGTGGTTTGTGCAGCAAATACCAGTCGAAGTCGCCAAGCAGGTGTATCGGCTGTCGCTTAGGTGAGCAGCATTCGTGGTGTAGCATCTACCGATGCTGCGTGCTGAAGAAAGGATTCACCACCTGCGCTGAATGTGAAGAATATCCCTGCGAAAGATATTCTAGAAGGGAGTGGGGAATAGACCAATGGAGCCAAACTGCCGAAGAGAGCTTAAATAGCATTAAGGAAATTGGGATGAGGGATTGGCTGAAAGAGCAGAGAAGGCGGCGGCTATTACTGGAGAATCTGCTCACCAATTATAATGAAGGTAGGTCAATGAGCTTCTATTGCCTGGCTACAATACTTATGCCTCCTGAGCTATTTGATAAAGCGCTAAATGAGTTGAAGGAAAAGCTAACTAGCAATCAAATTGATAACTCGGATATAAAAGCCAAGGCAAAAACCCTCAAAGGAATTATTCAAGGTTTGGCTCAAGGAGCGGGCATTGAATTAAAACTTAGGAAGATTCGGGGTGTTTAAAAATGTAGTGCGCGGCTTTAGCCTCGTGCACGACCCTAAAGGGTCGCACTACGAAAATCCTGGGGGTGAATGATAGCTACCAAGGTAGAAGAGGTCAAAAATCTGGTCGAACTGGGAATTAAACAGCCCAAAGAAGCATTTGCTAAAATCAAACAATTGGCCCAGAGTGATGACTGGAAGGTAAGGGAGGTGGCAGCCACCTGTCTGGTTGAAATCAGTAAGAAGAAAACCGATGAAGTGATTCAAGCAATGGTGCACTGGGCTGATAACGATAACCCCAATATTAGACGAACTTCCAGTGAAGGCTTAAGAGAAGTTGCTAGAAGAAATCCTGATAAAGTGCTCCCCGTTATTGAGAAATTAAAGAAGGACGATAACCTTTATGTCAAGAAATCTGTAGCCAATGTGCTCAGGAATGCCTCAAGATATGACCCAAACTTTGTATTTGAGCTATGCCAGAAGTGGGCGCTTCTTGAAAATTCGGATACCAATTGGATAATCAAAGAGAGTATTAAAAAATTATCCCCTGAGCAACAAAAAGAAATACTGTCTCTTATCAAAAAACCATAATGGAATAGAATTAAAGTTGAAACCGGCCCAGCAGGTGGGAATTGGGTTTACTTAATTGTGCTATATTAAAGGTACAATATGGCACAAAGTAGGCTAGACCAAGCACAAGTTCGTATACTTCGATGTTAGCCGAAATTCGCTCGCCCTTTATTTTCTCTGTAATGGGGACAGCGAGAGGGAGGTGATGCCTATGCTAAATTAAAGCTGGCTTCTTCGCCTGCGGGCGGCGGAAGGGTTGGCTCATTCTACTTCAACAGCCCGATAGATCTAATAAAAAGGAGGATACAATGAAAGTAATATGGCGAACCACTGTAAAAATTGTTCCTGGCAAGATGGCCGAGTACATGGGGCTTGAGGAAAGGCGCAAGTCTATGTCAAGTAGCTTGGGGATGCCTCCCGAGAAGGTCTACAGATGCCTTAGTGGCGACTCTGCGCATACCATCGTTTACGAGATGGAGTGGGATAGCCTCGCCGTAATGGAAACCGCTCTTGAAAAGATGTTCGCAGATCCAGAGATGCAGGCGATGATGCCGAAGTATGACGGCCTCATCGTGAGTCACGAAAACGAATTGTACACGCCAATGCCATAAGAGCAAGGCTAAGGCAGTTCAACACTGATGTCAACTGGTCACCCTGATAAGGCAAGGGGGGTGGGCGAAATGGTGTTAGCTTATTCTATGTAAGGGGGTGATGTCTATGCTAAACTAAAGCTAGCTTCTTCACTTGCGGGTGGAGGGGTTGGCTGATATCATTTCAATAGCCCGACGAACCCAATAGAAAGGAGGTGAAGACGATGCCAAGCGCATGTGGTATAGCTTGTGAAGTCTGTGGACTTCGAGAAAAAGGGATTTGTCCTGCTGATGATGGTTGTGTAGCGGGGACCGACCCAAAAGCTCCGGAGAAACTAGAGAGGTTCAAAGCAGCAGGTATGCCCTGTGCAATACTCGAGTGTGCTATAAAGAATAAAGTAGATCACTGCACAAGATGCGACAAATTCCCCTGCGAGGTTCATTATCAACAGGGAGGCCCTTTTAGTAAAAAAACTCTTGACATGATTAAGGGCGTGCTAGGAAAGAAGTGAGGGAATTATGGCCAACTTCGGCTAACACGGGGTTGCCAACTTCGCTGCGCTTCGTCCAAATCGCCTTCGGCGACTTCGGCAACCCCCGAAAACGTTAACTGAATTTGTGAGTTGGAAAAAAGACAGGAGGTAAATGACAGCCAACGAGAAGAAACTTAAACCGGAGCCCGATGCCGTTTACAAGATCTATATATGGTACTGTAAGTTCACAGATCTCATCTGGAACCCGCAACGACGTTTAAAGAAGATCCCAATAAAAAAGGGCATGGTAGTGCTCGATTATGGGTGCGGGCCAGGTCGCTATACGCTGCCCGCAGCCAGGTTAGTTGGTCCCACGGGCAAAGTCTTCGCTGTGGATATCCAGCCACTAGCCATTAGCACCATAAAAGAGAAAGCGGCTCGTGAGTCTTTAACAAACATAGAGGCAGTCCTGGTCGATTCCTATAATACTGGGATTCAAGATTCAAGCATCAACCTAGTTTTCCTTATTGACACGCTTCACTTGATTAATGACTACCACGCATTGTTTGGGGAGATTCACCGGCTGCTCAAACAGGATGGCCTTATCTTTATGGACCCTGGACATATGAAATTGTCCAAGGCCAGAGAAATTGCGGAAAATACTGGCCTTTTCACAATAGTAGAATGTCAGGGCCACGACATGCTGGTTGCCCCAAAAGCTAAGCAGTAATGCTAGCCACTTCGCCTAACAGTGGATAAAAGGCTTCGCTACATTTCACCCAAAATTTGCTGCGCAAGCTTCTGTTATCCGCAATATGTTATTTGTGAAGCCTGAACAATAGGCAAATTATGCAATGGCACGTTTTCTGCGAAGCTCCAGATTTTTGAGCCTAAAAGCGGATGTCATTCATCGTTAAATAGGTCTGCGCATCCACTTCACCACGAGCATAGGCTTCGTGCCAGCCTTCGGGGACAGGGGCTTTTCTATACCAAAGAACTCGTTCAGCTTCAAGCAGACTGCGGCAATGCCCCATAAAGTCAGCAGCACAGATAACCTTGCGCCCACTAAGAGAAGAAAGACGATCCAGCCATTGCTCCCCCTTCTTGGAGCGCATCAAGTGGTGGTCGAGAATTAGTATGTCAACCTCTTTAGCCAATCGCAAAATCCTACGTAGTGCCTTTTCTTGCTCTTCAAAAGAAAGGCTGGGCAGATAAATGGGTGGACCAGATGCAAGTACTATGCTTGGCTGCCACATAAGAATCCTCTCCATCGCTTCATCGTTGAGCATCTGGATATCTGAAGCATGCACAAAAACATCGCTCCTGTCTTCAATCCGGGTCATCATTACATTACCACCACGACTGCCTACTTCCCCATGAGGAACTGGCAGAGAAAAACTTAAAGGGCTGTCAACCTTTCCTTCGGAAACTGTGAAGTTGCGGTCGAGTCTCTTAGCTAAAGCTCTTGCTCGATAAGCCTGGCTAGAGGAAAGACCTCTTATCCCCTTCACCCAAAGTCGGGGATACTTCAGGGATTCAGCAACACGTTCCACCGACAACTGGTACGGGTTGGCATCAACTAACGGAATGTGGTCTCCATGATAATGGCTAATGACAACGTCGGTGGCATCTTCTAATGCCTTTTGAATCTTCTCTTTGGTTCTTTCAGAAGCTACAACCTGAACCGGGTGTGGTAAGAGACCGTGCCGCCTAAACCCCAGGGCAACCCCAGGGTCAATAACTACTTTGCGCTCATTTGTCTCAACAACACAACATAGACCACGAACACCTAATGATTCCGCGCCAAGTATCTCTATTCGCACTCCAAAGCCAATATTACACTAATTACCTCTAATTATGATAACTTTATAACAGCAATGAGGGCAGAGAAAAAAGAGAGGTATGGGATAAGAATTCAGAGGGTTGAAGCTGATTTGCTTAAGTTTGATATCAGCGCTGGCCGTGTTAGGAAGCTTATTTACTGCTATCCCGTTGGCGTCTTAGAAAGGCTTAGCAAAGCGACTGAGAAACGCCAGCCTAGCCAGCCAGCTACTTACTTTCTAAAGGGTCTTAAGAAATCTAGAATGAAACATAGACCTCAGCCTAATTTAATTGAAGATGAAGGCACATAAGTTAAAATGATGATAATAAAATGCGCCAAGTGTAAGGCTAAAGTCTTTAAATACTTGAAATTTGGTAAGGGGCGAATATTACACTGCTGGAAGGAGCGGATAACAGAGGACTATAGTGTTCGAGATGGAAGTGAAGTCAAATGCCAATGTGGCAATTCAATTGGGATTGATGAAGGAAGGTGGATCAAGATGAAACAGCGCTCCTTTACTTATTCCGGAACGAGAACAAGGGGATAGAATGCTCTATGAAACTTATAAGTGCTTGCCTATTAGGAATTAAATGTACCTGGGATGGCACAGATAAATACAAGAGTGAGAGGGCTATCGAACTTCTGAAGGACGAGACTTTGATTCCCGTTTGCCCAGAACAACTTGGAGGGCTGCCCACTCCCAGAGCTCCTCAAGAAATCCAGGGGAGAGCAGGTGAAGATGTTCTTAAGGGCAAATGTAGGGTTATGAATATAAATGGAGAGGATATTACCCCAGAATTCATTCGAGGAGCAGAAGAAACTCTGAGGATGGCTAAGCTATTTAAAGTTAGCCAATTTATAGGGAAATCCAGAAGCCCATCGTGCGGTTTTGGGGAAATATACGATGGTACATTTTCTGGAAAACCAATTGAGGGCGATGGTGTTACCACCGCATTACTAAGAAGAAGTGGAATTAAAGTTATCACAGAAGAAGATCTATAGCTTACCTCCTTTCATTTCACCCCTGGCAAAAGAACCACATACCACTGCACGCGCAACATCGTGACGCTTCAGGACAGGGATAACTCTGTTTTCCATCTCTTCAAAGTGCCTTCTCATTGATGGTTTAAGCTATCATAGATTGCTTTAATTACTCGAAGCAAGGACAAGAGGAATTGTGGATTTTCGATAAAGCGAACTCTTTGCAAGGCTGTTGAAGGCAAAAACGTAAGGCTTAGCAAGAGTTAGGGTAGGGAATGTTCATCTTCTAAGGAATGAGTAGTAATGGCAATTTTCATTACTGGCTATGCAGGCAGAAAATTCGCTGATTTGGTATCGCTTCTAAAGTAGCATAACGTTGCTTTTATTATCGATGTTCGTCGTTTCCCCCAAAGCACTGTGCCGGAATATAATAAAGAAAACCTGGAGGCAAAATTGCCTGTTCCCCCTTCCTTAATGAGCGAGGTTAGGTGGGAGTAAAACTCTGGGTGGATTTCGCCGAGGTAGCTATCACAAGCATACAGTTGTCATTGCGAGGCGTAGCCGAAGCAATCTCCAAAAGCGGCATAAGCAACTTCTTTTGACTTCAGGACTATTGACTAAGATGTCGGCTGTCATCGAAGATATATCGTCGAGACGCTCGCAAACAAGGGTATCAAGACAATTCCCTTAGTATAAACAGCAAATTGCTTGCCACCCTAAGCGCCACGCTGAGGAATGCCTGGCAGAGGCAAAGGCGCTAGGAGGGTAAAGATTGAGAACGTGCATCTTTTGGAGGTGGCTATTAAGCTAGACAGTCAACTTCCTTAACGTTTCCAGTTGTGGTCTGATCTAGTCCAGATAGATGGGTGACACCTGGAGCAGTTTTATGCCATTGTGAGAATAAGGCAGGGATAAACCCCGCCACTACGGTTACATTTCGTAGGGCCAGGGCTTGTCCCCGACCGGGGGTATGGGGATAGCAATTTCAGGGCTTGCGGCCCTTGTTCCAAGCTTGCTTGGGATTACCCTTGTGCTGGGAAGGCGAGGGGACAATGGGTCAGCAATCACGTGAACAGGTGCATGGTCTTTCAATAGAACCCATTTCTTGGTAAAATTGTTCCCTGCACAAATGCGTTACTTTTTAGGCATAGATATCGGCTCTGTCAACGTCAAGCTATCGCTTATCGACGAAAGCGGAAAGATTGTTCAGCTTGATACCGAGAAGATAAGCACGGGCCCCAGAGCGGCGGTCTCTACACTTATCGCCAGGTTAGGCCAGGGGTTCAATCTTGGCCGGATTGTGGCCGCTGGCGTATCAGGTTCTGGCAAGGACGTGATTCCCAAAGAGCTCGAATGGGCAGAGTACAGCAGCCCACTGTCGATTGCTTCTGGGCTGCTTCATTTCTATCCTGATGTTAAAACTATCGTACAAATTGGGGGGCAGAGCACCCTTATCATAGGGCTGGAAGACGGCTTGAGAAAGCCGTGGAAGGTGGCATCTAACCCTCTTTGTGCTGCGGGCACTGGAAGATTTCTCGAGCAGCAGGCATACAGGCTTGACATCGGCATGGAGGACTTTGCCAGTCTGGCACTGCAGTGTGAGGGCAGCCCTCCCAGGATAGCTGCCAGGTGCAGTGTCTTTGCTAAAACCGACCTCATCCATCTGCAGCAGAAGGGAGCCTCGGTTGATGCCATGCTTTATGCCCTTTGCGAAAGCGTTGCCCGAATGGTTACCTCCATTAAGAAGGGGGCTTTTGAGGAGCCGGTGTACTTTGTTGGTGGCGTTGCTGCCAATGCTGCTGTAGCCAGGGCTCTCAATGATGCCATCTCTGCGAGGAACAAGCATCAAATACAGGTAGCCATTCCTGAAAACCACCTTCATATCGAGTCCCTGGGTTCGGCTTTACTTTCGAGAGGAAAGACTTCCCGGGGTGTTGTGCTGTTGGAAACCGATGATCGGCAGCACTATTTTGAAATGCCCAGACTCGAAGTTGTTGCCACCCAGGATAGCAAGTCAGTGCGGAGTATAGAGAAGGAATGTACGGGCTACCTCGGGGTCGATATTGGCTCTATCAGTACCAAGGCGGTGATAATTGATGAAGCTGGCAAGAGAGTCATAGGGAAACACTACCTGATGACCACTGGAAGGCCTGTTGAAGCAATCAAGGAAGTCTTCAGGAACCTGCTCCGGAATGGTGGGGACAAGGTCAAGATAGCCGGCGTAGGTATCACAGGCTCCGGCAGATACCTGGTTGGCAGCTTCATTGGAGCGGACCTGATAAAGAACGAGATCACTGCGCAGACAAGAGCGGCTGTAGAGCTGGACCCCGAAGCGGACATTATTGAGATCGGTGGTCAGGACTCCAAGCTTGTCATCAAGAGAAATGGCGTTGTCGTTGACTATCAGATGAACAAAGCCTGCGCTGCTGGAACGGGAAGCTTCATTGATGAGCTGGCTGAAATGCTCGGTGTCAAAGTCACCAATGGTGAGTTCGCCAGGCTGGCATTCGCAGCACCCTATACCATTGATCTGGGAACAAGATGTGCTGCTTTTATGGGTCAGGCGGTTGCTTCAGCTCAGCAACAGGGCATGCCCTTGGAGATAATCACAGCCAGTCTTGCCAACTCCATAGCCAAGAACTATCTCTCCAAAGTGGTAGGTAACAGAAGGCTGGGCGACAAGGTTATCCTCACCGGGGCGGTATTCTACAACGAGGCCGTTGTCTCTGCCTTTCATAAGCAGCTTGAAGGAAAGACTCTGACTGTGCCAGAGCATAAAGAAATCAGCGGGGCAATAGGCGCAGCGCTTCTGGCAAAAGAGGAAACGGGAGGCCGGGAGTCGAAGTTCAAAGGCTTCCAGAGAGTTGTTGATAGTGAGTGCACTCTTACTACATTCACCTGCAAAGGATGCGACAACAACTGCACTATTACCCGGATGGAGACGGGCGATGAGCCTGCTACCTTTTATGGCAGCAGATGTGACCGCTACGATAGCGTTGCCAGCCATGCAAGGAAGGAGACCTTCTTCGATAAGCGGGAACAGTTGCTCTTCCGGGAGTACCGGGAGGGTTCCGGTACAGGGCCTGCTGTGGGCCTTCCCAGAGCGCTGCTGGTATACGATTATGCTCCCCTGCTTATCGGTTTTCTCAACGCCCTTGATGTCAAGTGTGTCCTCTCCGGCCAGACTAGCAAGGAAATCATGGAGAGGGCCATCGAGTTAAGCTATACCGATAGTTGTTTCCCT
>JAUWHW010000050.1 GCA_030605665.1 Dehalococcoidia bacterium
CGAAGGGTCTCCGAGATTCTTCGGTCGCTACCCCTTCACTATGCTCAGGGCTTCGGCTCACTCCCTCAGAATGACATTAGGGTGAACAGTTACATAATTTCTACAACGCCAGCCTTAGTAAAAATGTGATGATCCCCTTTAATTCGCTCATCAAAACCCAGACTCAAAACGAGGTTTCTTAACTCGCTAAATCTAATGTTCTTGTCAGAAAGACCAGTCAGTACCTTTTCTAAAATCCCCTTGTCCATTGCTTTTTTACTCTATGGTATCCTCAAGCCCATTCCAGTTAAGGATTATGATGGAGACCTTGGGATAATTCGTGATAGATGAGTCATCAGTAACGCTTAACTAGCTCATAACGATTTCTCGCCTATTCCTTGTGCATCGCACTCCGGCCATGTATGACGATGCCGTCCTTTATCATGTTTTTGATGGTATCTTTAGTCTGTTTATACTCTCGTTGGGAATATACATGAGGTTCAAGATGAGGTATATCGAGTGCCCTTTTAACTATGGCATACGCTTCTTCTCTTTCCTCCCCTCCATAAACAACGAGAAGGTCCACATCGCTGGCTACAGTATAATTTCCCTTGGCATAAGAGCCAAACAACACAACTAGCAAAAGGGGGAGTTCCCTTCCAAGATTTTCCAAATTCCCGCTGAGTGCCTGAATAATCTGTTCTTTATTAAATTTCGGATAGAAGACTCGAACAGAACTTGACGATTTTTTCAGCATATTCAATAAGTCTCTCTGCCTCTCCTTTCGTATATCTTCTGCGTGGAGAGCCTGAAGGATGAGCGTTGGGGTATCTTGTTGGAATATAAGCCTTATCAAGTTCTAAAGCTCCGTTCATAAGCTCCTCTGAAATCTGGACTTTCAGCGATAGTTCCTTAAGCAAATCAGCCACGGAATGTCCCCAGGCTTCTGCACCTATCTTCTGGAAGACAGCTTTAGCTGCCTTTTCCGCCGATTGCTGAGCTGAAAAACAAGCCCAGTTGTGATAATCCCCCGCCGCGTCGCTCTTAGCATGCTCTAGATCTCCCTCCGCCTCATCTATCCAGTCTTTACTTCTCTCCATAAATATATCTACCCCTCTCTATTATACGTGATGCAATGCAAAGATTCTAATCTCTCAACGCTATCCTCAAGCCCATTCCAGTTGAGGATTATAATGGAGATTTTAGGATAATTTATCGTCTCACCTCTCATAGCTCTCTTCTGGGTCCGAAAGTTCGTGGGCTAGACCTTTTAAGGGCGTGGGAGCTAATGGTGCAAGGCAGTTTCAGAGCAATGCGACCATTAGGCATATACGAGTCTGCCTTTAGGAATTGGTATTTCTCGCCCCAGTGTTTTTGCAGTTTCTATCCATTCGGAAATAATCACCTGGACATTTCTCAGTGCTCCTTCATAAGTTGCTCCATCAGCCATACATCCTGGGAGTTCAGGAACCTCAGCTATGTATGCTTGGTCCTCCCCACTCCAATAAACAATTACCTCATACTTATACATCTCAGCCCTCCTTATGGAGCTTGTATTTTAAAATTATACTCCTTACTTGTTTAACCTGGTATGCCTTAGCTCTGCCATCTTTTAAAGGTTGTAAGTTTATAATTTCATAAGAGTTTACCTACCCCTGTGTCACCCTGAGCCCTTCGCTTCCTGTCATTCTGACCCCTTCGCTGCTTGTCATTCTGAGCATAGCGAAGAATCTCGTAGCGCTCAGGGTAAACTCCGTGAAGAATCTGATGGCGCTCAGGACAGGCTCCGCGAAGGGTCTCCGAGATTCTTCGGTCGCTACCCCTTCACTATGCTCAGGGCTTCGGCTCACTCCCTCAGAATGACATTAGGGTGAACAGTTACATAATTTCTACAACGCCAGCCTTAGTGAAAGATAGATAAAGCAATCTTTGATAAGGCGGGGATAAACCCCGCCACTACAGTTATGCCTCGTAGGGTTAGGGCTTGTCCCCGACCCAGATATAAAAGCGAAGGAATTCCCACTTGAGATTGCTTCGGGGCTTTGCCCCTCGCAATGACAAGATGAAATATGCTCGCGATGACAAGAGGATACGGACCTGCATGGTGCTCATAGATAGAGTTTATCCCTGCTTCAGAGACCAGTCATAGGGTATATCGTTGTCGAAGGGGTCAATGCGGAATTCGCCGGGCTGCATAGTCAGAGGTTTCGCTTATGGCTCAACCTACGTTGATAGTTACCAATTCCCCTTCCTCTTCCAGCTCGAAAGGCGTCATAAGCATGTCCGCGGCTCCAATTTTTAGTGACTCTAGCAATTCCTCCTTGGTTCTTTCTTGAGCATTTACACCGGGCAAGTCTATAAGCCACCCAATCCACCAGTCGCCACTTTTTTTAACTACGGCTCTGAACTCCACTCTATCACCTCTCTCTTTTTCGTTATTTAACAAATGGGATATTCAAATCCTTACAAATTTTCCTTGCCAGTTCGTCAACTATTTCCATATGCCTTGGAATTTGGGTTCTATATTTACCCTTTCGATATATGCTGTGTCTACGACCTTCCCTTAAAAGAAACGCACCCTGTTGAGTTATGTGCGTTATAAGCTCTTTCCTCTTCATAAAATAGGCCGATGTGCTACACTGCTATATTAAATTTTATCACATTTGTATTCTTTTAATAGTTAACCACATAAATCATTGTGCAATTTTTCCTGTCATTGCGAGCAGAGCAATCTATTTCTTGCCAACGTAGCCAGCGCCGATAACTATGATATGCATTATGCTGCCTACTTCTCTCTCAACGTTTAATCATAGGCAACCTAGGGTAGATAAGCAATAGTTATTGTAGTGGCAGAAGTTTCCTGGAGCCAAGAATATAGATAGCTACCACAGCTTGAACTCCCAGCCAGGCACAGCCAATGCCCATTATGCCGGTGGCCGGCATAATCAAGTAGCTGGCTAAAAGCACAGATATAGCCATAAATCCCCAGATTGTCATCAGCTCCTTTATTCTGCTTCTTACCCGCAGTATGCTGCTGTATAGGTGGTTAATGGATAATGGCAGGCTGGAGAGGCTCAGTATCCAGAGCAATTTTAACGCATTCAGTGAATAGCTTTGTCCGAAGAGAAGGAGCAGCCATTTGCCCAGTAAAATAAGCACAATGACTGCCGGCACTAACAGCAGGAAAGTGAATTTTAGAGATTTTATTACGCTCTCCCTCAGCTTATCCTCAAAGTGAGAGCCCTCGGCAAATAAGGACTGAGAAACTGCTCTAGGTATAGCAAAGAGCAAGCCGGCTATAGCCCAGGCGATGTAGAAGTAGGCGTTTTGCTCCGCACCCAGAAGGTTGACCACCATTAGCGGCAAGATGAACGCTGGAGAGGTTGAGAGTAGATTGCTCAAGTAATTGCCTCCGGAGTATTGCCACATATCCTTGATTAAACTTAGCTTTAGAGCCGGCACTGGCTTATAGGGATCCTGGACCTTGGGTAGAAATAAGAATAGGGAGGCAGCTAGAGCTATGGCTATGGCGATGCCCCAGGAAGCGACTATGCCAAAGGTATGGAAGAATAGGACCAAAAGAATGGGCAGGGGGATTTTGAGCACCGAGTAGATGGTGTTCTTGGATAATACAAAGGCTGCTCGCCTTCTGGCTATGAAGGTATAGTCTACTAAGCTTGATAGTGTCCACAGCAAGGCGAAGACGATGAAGGCTGTGGTGAAAATGGCGTTTTGCTGGATAAAGGCTAAGGCTGGTGACCAAAAGCCCAGGCCAATAATGAAGATGACGGCTACTACTAAACTGACGAGGCCGCCCAGAGTGTAGCAAGTATTTATCAACTCCTGTGGTTTGTCAGCGTGAGGCAGGAAGCGGATAAGCGAGGTGTTTAAGCCCACCAGGCTTATGCTGGCAAGGAGGCTGATGGCTGATATTGTGGCGGAGCCAAAGCCCACCTCGGCCTCGGTATAAAATCTAGCCACCACCATCCAGAAAAAGAAGCCGCAGAGAGCCATAACTGCGGTGTTGAGCATGAGGTAAAAGGCGTTGCTATAAAGCGGGGTGGTGGCCACCTGTTTCAGCCTTCGCCTGGAGGTAATTGTGTCTACGGCTTCGGTGATTACTTTTATGAGAGGAAAGTCGGTTTTTCTCAATCTAAATCCATATTAGAATAAGCCTATCACCTTACCAGAGAGACAAGGCTTTTAACACACAAGCTGGTATCTTCAGTCATCAAGTCAAAATGTCTATCGGCGTGAAGTAGCAAGCAATTAGCCAGAATTGCTGCTGAGCCAATGAGTATGTCAGTATAAGGGATAACCTTTCCATGCTGCCGCAGCTTGAAAGAAAGTTGTGCCGCTGCCTCCCAGTTTGCTTCATTTGCTGGTATGCCGTGAAGAGCGTCAAGACGACTTTTGAGACGGTTGAACTCATTTAATGATTTAGTTCCGCCCAATAGCTCTAACCGTATCATGGGAACGATAGCCACCCTATTTTCTGCCAGCAAATGGTCCACCTCATCCCTGACCACCAGCACTGGAGACTTCCTCAAAGCTAAAATCCAAGCTGAGGTATCGATGAGCACAAGATCGCTACTCATTTCTCAGTTTTTGTAATTCTTCTATGGAAAGATCCAGGTCAAAAGTACCCAACTCCTGGCGAAAAGCCTCTAAATTCCTTTTGCGGATTAATTCTTTCAGACCAGCGGTGATGACCTGCCTCTTGGTCTTGGCTCCAGTGGCCTTTATCGCTTCGTCTAGCAGTTCGTTATCAATAATAACGGTTGTTTTTGCCATATATAAGCTCCATATTTTTGCTCCGTTTTAGCTGGCTTAATTGTATGCCTCAAGATTATGAATGTCAAGAGGTTTGGCTCAGTACTCAATAGTATCATCCAGTCCATCTCAGTTGGGAATTATGATGAAGGTTTTGGCTTACTTTGCCAGGTCTTCCACACTGCCTATGTCAACCCAGGGTTCGGTGAAAGTGTAGGCATAGACTTCATCCTGGTCTACCAGATAGGCAATAAAACTGCCCAGGTTATCTCTTTTGCCCCGCTGGCAATATTGGTGGAGGAGAGGAAATATCCGTGATGGGAAGATGTAGCAAGCGGTGGCAACGAGGCTTGATTTAGGCTTGGGGGGCTTTTCCTGCAATCCAACTATCCTGTCCTCATCCAGTTGCACCACGCCAAACTGCGTGGCCTTACCTTTGTCGCCTATATCGTAAACAGCTACCAGGGTATGTTTGCCATCATATCTGGCTATGAATTGAGCCAAATCGAACTCAAAATAATTATCTCCGGCGATAACCATAAGGTCTTCATCTATTGGTTTTTCCCCAATCCAGAAGTTAAGTGAGCCGACTGCGCCTAATTTCTGCTCATCGCTCAAGGCTTCCTCTACCAGAATCTCCACCTCTCTGTTTAATGCTCGTTGCCATTTGTGAAAATCAGCCTCAAATTTCTTGTTGACGTTAACCATGATATTTATGTTTTGCGGGATTTTATCCACGACATGGTTTATTATTGGCTTGCCTTTATAATCCAGCAAGGCCTTTGCCTTATTAAGGGTTAGTGGATATAGCCTGGTGCCAAAACCACCAGCCAGTATCAGACATTTCATACCACTATTCATCTGCCCTTATGTCACCCTGAGGAAAGCGAAGGGTCTCTGAGATTCTTCGCTACGCTCAGAATGACAGGAAGCGAAGGGCTCCCTCAGAATGACACAGGGGTGGACTATTACCCTTTCATTTGACATACTCAAATATCTTTATCGCTGGCTTACCTTGCCACTTTTGAACTGAGGTGTAAACCAGCTCGTAATGTGTCATTTTCTCCAGGGGCACAGGGCTGGTAAATGCCTTCTCGTTTACTATCCTGTAGTTTCCCGATTCCTGACTTGAGATGTAAGCTTCAGCTTGTTCATAGCTGGGGAAGAGACTCGAGCTGGTGACTTCCCTATATGGCACCCCTTCCTGGCTCAATTTCTCCTCATAGGAAATCACTATTGTGGTATCTTTAGGCTCCACAGCTTGACCATCAAAGTTGTATAGCCTGACAACAGTGGACTGGTAATAAGTGGGGTAATAGAGGGTTACGGGCCTCAGTTCCCCCTCCTGTGTGGGCACATAATAAACTCCATAAAACTCCTCTGAGTTGCTGCCAGTAAATTCTGGCATGGCATAAAATTTTGTGGTGGGCATCATGTAATCAATTATTACATACTTCGAACCTAGCTTATCCATCATTTGATTGGCCGAGTTTTCATCTTGTGCCATGAAGAAGCGGGCTACTTCAGCAGCATTAACTTGACCGGCAGGTGTGGAGTTTGGTATGCGGTGGGCAATGCGAGTTATCCAGTGACCATAATCCCACCAGGACATTACTCCATAGGCGGTTTCAGGATACTTGAAGCTATGTCTTGGCGGATACAATTCGTAGTAGAAATCGGGGTCACCAAAGGGCTCGGGGCTGTTATCCTTTAACCACAGAAGCGACTCATACCAACCCTGGTCAATAAGGCCCGGCTCACGGGCAAGTAGCTGTGTCAATTTAATGGGAAGTCCACAAACCTTGGTATAAGGCTTAATACCGGGAAGCCCCACATTAGGGAAGAAGACCAGGAAAAAGATAACTGCTCCAGCCACAATTACCTTTATCCAGGTGGCTCTAGGTTGTAGGAATGCTTTTTCACTTGCCTTCGCCTTGGCTTTTTTCCTCTTTTTCCTTTCTGCCTTCGTAATATATGCTTTAATTGCTTCTTTAGGTCTAGCCAGCAATTCCTTTAAGCCAGCAAAGTCCAAGGTTCTCCAGGAGAAATATCCCGTGAGCAAAGCGGCATTTATGGCGTAGTAGTAACTGAAGCGGCGCTGCCCCAAGACGGCTATTAGCATTATTACGCTCCAAATCAGGAATAGCGTTTTATCAGCGCTCTCTTCCTTGATATTGCGATAAATAAGCCAACCAAACGAAATAAAGGAGATGAAGAAGGTGGTAGTGAAATTAAGCCAGGCTATTTGTAGGGAGAAATGACCATAGGGAAAGAGAAGAGGATGTACCTCAAGGATGGTCAGGGCAGCGCCTGCGGGAGTAAAGATGCTAAATCTGCTGAGCATTGAGTGAAGTAAAGAGGGATTAATAGCATGGAAAATAGCAAAACTAATTGCAGCAAGACCAAGCAGTGCCAGTGGGTAATAGCCAGGCTTTATAGTTTTGCTTGACATAAGCTTCGAAATGCCGCTTAGCACCAGGGGCATCACTATAGCAATTACCAGAGATACACGGCAGATAGCGTCCAATCCACCTTTGCCTAGGAAGGGAAGGAAGATTACTGAAGCAATGAGGAAGAACAGGGTGCCGATGATGCACAGGTAGTCAGTTGATTTGCCTCTGAGGTGGTCTATGATGAATTGAATTACCAGCCAGGCAAATATGATAAACATAAGCAATAGGCCACCTATCCAGGTGAGGAGATAAATGCCCAAGAAGATGCCAGCCAGCAAGATATAAATGAGGGGCTTAGTTATAAGTGCCCAGTTTTTGTTTAGCAAGTGACGGAATGATATTTCCCTTTCCTTGGCTCTCTTAACCGCCAGTATCAAAAAGAGTACGGTTACCGTGGTAAACAAGCTTTCTGCCACATGATGGTCGGCAAAACCAAGCAGGGAACGATTTAAAAACTCACCGGGCAAGATGGCAACCAGGGCAGCCGAAATTATGCCCATCCAGCGATTAAACAACTCCTTACCAATGAAATAGACTGGGATAATTGTCAGGGTGCCCAGGATGGGCGGGAGATAGGCACCAACAACATCTATGGTGTTTTGGGATGGCGAACCCAAGCCAACAAGCCAGGCAATGCCAGCCACAAGCCAGTCAAAGAAAGGAGGCCAACCTACTATGACGCCGTGAGGGTAAAAGGTATAAGGATCGAAGAAAATGCGATGAGGGAAATGGTGGAGTAAATTATCCACCAATCTCATGTGATACCAGGCATCAGTGCCTCTGAACCAGACTGAGCCGTTGACAAAAACCTGGTCATAGGGCAAGGCTATTCGTATGTATAATGAGATGCCACAAAGGATAGATAGGATTATGCCAGCTATGGCTGCCGGCGGAAGCCTACCCTTCAGATTTGATTGCTCGCTCACTTAACTACCTTTCAAACAAGATTTTACCCCTTTTTAACGCTGTCCTGGCTAAAGGTATATTGCCTCTCTCTATCTCATCCTGGGTATAAACAAATATATCAACTCCTAGCTCCAGGCCTTCGAAGAAGTCTGAAAATTCGATGAATCTATCAATAAAGCGTTCCCGGCATTCTTTCACCACTAAGAGAATATCCACGTCACTCGAGGCTGTCTCCCGATATTCTGCCACCGAACCGAAAAGCACCACCTTTTGCACCTCTGCCTTCTTGGCAACCAAGCCCTTTACACGCTCAAGGAGTCTTTCTCTTAGCAGAGTCCTGTTCAGCCAGAATACTTGCACAGAATTGTAAGAGCTTTTCTGAATTATCGATTGCATTTAGCGCATCCTTCCTATCTATATATTCAGCAGGAATGCCAGTTGCCCAGCTATTGGGATATCTAGCCGGGATATAAAATCTATCTAACTGTTTTGCTCCATCCACCAACTCGTCCGGAACATTTATCTTTTTTCTACTCGCCTTTAATAAATCACTTACTGAATGTCCCCATGCTTCAGCTCCCAGCTTTTGGTAAATTGCCTTAATCGCCTTCTCTGCCGCCTGTTGGGCTATAAAACAGGACCATTCAAAAAAACCGTCTTCCATCTGTGCTCGGGCACTATCTAAATCTCTCCAAGCTTGCTTGATCCAATCCTTGCTCCTTTCTGGCATCTTGTCTCCTTTATCTGGCTTTAGATTATAACACTGTTTAGAAACGTTACCATAAATTCTAAGTTCTAAACAATGCCAAAATTCGAATAACGAAAACGGTTTTGAGTTTTTGATATTTGAGCTTGCTTAGGATTTGGTATTTCGGATTTCATGTGGTCAGGCGGAGATGAACCCCGCTACTACGAACTGAGATTGCCACGCTTCGCTCGCAATGACAATGCGAACGAAGCCACAACTGCTTCCCTGTCATTGTGAGGGGCATTGCCCCGAAGCAATCTCGTAGGGTTGGGGCTTGTGCCCGACCGAGGCGGGGATGAACCCCGCCACTACGGTGGGGGTAAAAGAAGAAAGCGGGTGATGGGATTCGAACCCACGACGTCTTGCTTGGGAAGCAAGCACTCTACCGCTGAGTTACACCCGCAATTGGTTATATATTATCAAGCCAGAAAGTATCAGTGTCAAGGGATATGTTTAGCAGCATCATTAGCGTGTGTTATTCGGGTGGTTTTAACGTTAACAGTTTCCTGGCAATCTGTGGGTATTTGTAAATAAAGAGCAGCTCGTCCTCAACAAGCGGTTTCTGTGCCTCCACATTAGCATATCTTACCAGTTCCAGAATTTCTCGCGCCTCTTCGGAATCCTTGAACGATACTGCCATCTGACCCATAATATGCTTAAAACCAGATGTCCCGCTATACTCACCTGAGCATATCTGCCTGCCTGTCTCTACAAGTTCTGGTTCACCTCTACCCAACTCTGCGAAGTTATATAGCTCATAGTTCTCGGGGTCCTTTAACACACCGTCAGCGTGAATGCCGGAGGCATGAGCAAAGATATTTTTTCCGACACCTGGCTGATTTATGGGAATAGGGACTCTAAAGGCATAGCTGGCAAAATTGGCTACTTTCCATGCCTTTGCCAGGTCAATTGGCTTTCCCAGTTGATACTTTTCAGGGTAGTCCTTACATTTAGTAGTAGCTAGAACCGTGGCCACAAGATCAGCATTGCCAGCTCTCTCACCAATCCCATTGATAGTGGCATTGATATAAGCATCCTGGCCACCATCTATGGCTCCCTTAGCCCCGGCAACAGAATTGGCCACAGCCATCCCTAAATCGCTATGGCAGTGCACCTCAATGGGAATACCTACATTCTCCGCCAGCGTCTTAACACTTTCATAAATGGTAAAGGGGTTGTCATAGCCGAGGGTATCGCAGTATCTGAGCCTGTGAGCTCCATGTTCTCTGGCTGCCAGGGCAAACTTGATTAAGAAATTTATATCAGTTCGGGAAGCATCCTCAGCATTTACGCCGATGCTTTCAGCTCCATGTGACTGAGCAGCTTCTACGGCATCAACCATCATCCTTAGGATATCATCCCTGCTCTTTTTTCCTTGGAACTTGCCCCTGAGCATCTGGTCCGATGTGGATATAGATAGATTGAGATGTCGGATATTAGGAATAAGCCTAAAAGCTGTTTCCACATCCTTAGTAGTGGCTCTTATCCATCCCTCTAAACGAATGGGTTGTAATACTCCCATCTCAGCCAGTTCCAAGTTGGCCTGGAGGTAAAATGATTCGTGTCTTGTTGTGGGAAAGCCAAATTCTGACTGGAATACACCCATCTCGTTGAGATACATATTTATCATGGTTTTTTCCAGCTTACACAGGCCGAGATGAGCAGTTTGAACACCATCACGGTTGGTAACATCTATAAAATAAATCTTAGGCATGTTTATCTCCCTTCATGATAAAAATTAAATGCTAAGATTACGTTACTTCCACCAGATAGTCAAATTCAACTTATTTCGACATGGTTC
>JAUWHW010000053.1 GCA_030605665.1 Dehalococcoidia bacterium
GGTTGTTGGTCAATTATGAATACCTTAGTCATTTTTATCCTTTTTCTGTTTAATTCCCCGTTGTCCTTATAGTGCTTATGTCCCCTTACTTTAGTTTACCATATATGGGGTAGAATGCAAATCTATCTGGGCAGGTTATTATGAGGAGCGAGATTCCTCGCTTAGGCTCGGAACAGGCTCCGCAATCTCAATTCGGAGGAACTACCATTGTCCCAGAATAATTGGCAAGAATTAGAACAAAGGTTGTTTCTCAGAACGTTTGACAGGTTTCCTGTAACTCTGGTTCGTGGCCAGGGGGTCTGGGCCTGGGATGACCAAGGCAGGCAATACCTTGACCTTGTTGGCGGCTGGGCAGTTGATAGCCTGGGACATAGCCCTCCGGTGGTAGTTGAGGCTTTAGAAAAGCAAGCTAAAACCTTAATCCAAACATCAAACCAGTTCTATACCATTCCACAGATAGAGCTAGCACAGCTTTTAATTCAAAATAGCTGCCTTGACAGGGTTTTCTTCTGTAATAGCGGTGCTGAAGCTAACGAAGGTGCAGTAAAATTAGCTCGCAGGTATGGGAAGCTTTACCTCAATGGTGCTTATGAAATCATCACCACTCATAGTTCATTCCATGGGCGGACTTTAGCCATGACCTCCGCCACAGGGCAAAGAAAATTGCAGGAGCCTTATATACCTCTGCCCAGCGGTTTCATCAACATAGATTATAATGATGTAGAAGCAATTAGGGCAGCAACTACTGCTCGAACCTGCGGCGTAATGCTAGAGCCCATCCAGGGTGAAGGCGGGGTCAATGTGCCAAACGACAGCTATCTTAAGGAAGTGGAGAACTGGTGTCACAAGAAAGGAATCCTCTTTATCCTGGATGAGATTCAAACTGGTATCGGTCGCACCGGGACTCTTTTTGCCTACCAGCAGTATGGGGTTGAGCCAGATATAATGACTTTGGCTAAAGGATTAGGCAGCGGTATCCCCATTGGCGCCTTCTTAGCTAAAGAGCATGCTTCTGTCTTTGTCCCTGGTGAACATGGATCTACCTTCGGCGGCAGCCCTCTGGCTTGCGCTGCTGCTTATGCTACCGTGAAATATATCCTTGATAACGATATACCGGGAAAAGTTAAACAGGTAGGAAGGTACTTTATAGCTAAACTGGAGAGCCTAAAACAGCAGTTTAATTTCGTCACCCAGGTGAGAGGTCGAGGACTCTTGATAGCTTTAGAATTTAATGATGAGATTGCTAAAGAAATAGCCCTGGCTTGCCTTGGTAAAGGCTTACTGGTTAACATAGTAAAACCAAATGCTCTCCGATTTATGCCTCCTCTCATCATTACCGAAAAAGAGGTAGATGAGGCCATTAGCATTCTAGAGGATACTTTAATGTCATTGCGAGCGTAGCGAAGCAATCTCATCATGCCTAGGAATTGCTTCGCAGTTCCCTTATAATGAGAGGGTGTTTAAAAATGTAGTGCGCGGCTTTAGCCTCGTGCTACACGACCCTAAAGGGTCGTACTACAAAATTTGGAGGTGAAGAATTTCCGGGATAGTCAAGACAAATCTGAATCCAAAGCTAGAGCAAAATTAAACAGCCTTAATGACAATGGGAGGTAAACAATGTCAGACAAAGTAGTATTAGCCTACAGCGGCGGTTTGGATACTTCGGTGGCTATAAAGTGGCTTAAGGAAAAATATAATCTGGAGGTTATCACCCTTACCGTAGATATAGGCAATGTAGCTGACCTTGAAGCTATTAGACAAAAGGCGCTTGACTTAGGAGCTATAAAAGCGCTGGTAATTGATGCTAAGGAACCTTTTATCAATTCCTTTGTTTTCCCCGCCCTTCAAGCTGACGCCATTTATGAGGGTCAATATCCCCTAGCCACGGCTCTGGGGCGCCCTCTAATTGCCCAACTTCTAGTGGACACAGCTAAAAAGGAAGACGCCACTGCTGTAGCTCATGGCTGTACTGGCAAGGGCAATGACCAGGTAAGGTTTGATGTTAGCGTAGCAGCCCTGGCTCCCGAACTCAGGGTAATCGCTCCAGCCAGGGAATGGAATATGACCAGGGAACAGACAATTACCTATGCTCAAAATCAGGATATCCCCATTCCCATTACTGTCTCCAGCCCATATTCCATTGACGAGAACTTATGGGGCAGAAGCATTGAGTGCGGCGTGCTGGAAGACCCCTGGAACGAACCTCCCAAGGATGTCTTTGCCTGGACAAAATCGCTTGAGGAGACACCGAATCAACCTGACTATGTGCTGATTGTCTTTAATAAAGGAATACCGGTGAGCCTTAATAGGGAAAAACTTGCTGGAGTCACACTGGTGCAAAGGATTCATGAGTTAGCCTGTGAGCATGGTGTTGGCAGGATTGACCATATCGAAAATAGATTAGTGGGCATAAAATCGAGGGAGGTTTATGAGGCACCAGCAGCTACAGTGCTGCTCAAAGCTCACCAAGCTCTAGAGGATTTAGTGCTGACCAAAGAACAGCTCCGCTTTAAGGCAAAAGTAGCTAGCGAATATGCTGACCTCATTTACAATGGGTTATGGTTTAGTGGTCTCCGCCAAGATTTGGCTGCTTATGTAGAAAGTTCGCAAAGATATGTCACCGGGGTAGTGAAAGTCAAGCTTTACAAAGGCAATTGTCACATAGTAAGTAGAAAATCTCTCTATTCCCTCTACGATTATAGCCTGGCTACTTATGATAAAGGCGATGTCTTTGACCAGAGTGCCTCCCCCGGCTTTATTCATATCTGGGGACTGCCAGTGAGAACCCAGGCAAGGGTGCAACCTACTAGAGAGTAGTTGCTACACGCTACACGGGGAAGGGGAATTATGCAACGGGAATCTCAAGAGAAACCTAAGCCAATCAATTCTCAGTTGTCATGGGAAGGGCATAGAGCACGGCTACGAGAGAAATTCAACAAATCCGGGCTGGCAGCATTCCTTGACTATGAAATTATTGAACTATTGCTGACCCTGGGTGGCACGCGTGGCGATTGCAAACCACAAGCCAAGGAAGCAATAAAAAGATTCAAAACCTTGCGTGGAGTTTTAGCTGCTTCTAGTGCAGAGTTGCAAGAGATTAAAGGTATTGGTCCAGCCAACGCCTTCGCCATCAAGCTGATACAGGAACTATCCCAGAAGTTCCTCAAGGAGCAGATTCTCAATAAGCCCTTTTGTAAGTCCTCGAAGGAGGTTTTTGATTACCTATGTCTCTCTATGCGAGACCTCAAAAAAGAGACCTTCAAAGTTATGTTCCTGAACGCCCAAAATCAGGTAATCGAGGTGGAGAACCTATTTGAAGGAACATTAACTGCCAGCGCTGTATATACCCGAGAAATCGTAGAGAAAGCCATTAAACACAATGCTGCTTCCCTAATCTTCGCCCACAACCACCCCTCAGGGAATCCTGAGCCCAGCGATAACGACAAACAAATAACCCGGGATTTGGTCTTTGCTAGCAACATTATGCAGCTTAAAGTCTTGGACCACATCATAATAGGCAATAATAGATACTTTAGCTTTGCCGACAAGGGACTAATCGAAGAATACGACAAAGATTTCTTAAATTTAAAGAGGCAAGGATAATTATGAAGAGCGAATTAGGTGGCTTAAATAAAAGAGAGGTAGTAGCAATAAGCTCCTTTGTGAAAGAGCTAAAAGAGAAATTAGGGAATGAAATTGTATCTATACGACTTTTTGGCTCTAAAGCAAGAGGGGATTTCTATCAAGATTCGGATATTGACATATTCATTCTGGTGAAGGAAAAGACATCATATATTCGTAGTAAATTAGCAGAGATAACTGCGAATTATGATATCGAATATGGCTTACCTCTATCTCCTGTTCTTTACGACCTATTTGAATACCACAAGAACAAAGAATTAGGTTCATTCTTTTTTGAAAATGTGGAAAGGGAGGGAATTCTTTTATGAGCCGCGTAAATTTAGCTGAATACAGGCTGAAGAAAGCAAAGGAGATTCTGATAGAGGCTGAGGATTCCATCAAGCAAAACCATTTTGCGATGTCAATCAATAGAAGTTATTATGTCATGTTTACCTCGGCAAGGGCGCTTCTGGCGTTGAAAGAGCTGGACAGCAGTAAACATTCTGGAGTCATTTCTTTGTTTAACCAGCACATTGTAAAAGCTGAGCTTTTCCCCACTGAATTTAGTAAGTTTCTCAGAGAGGCACAAGGAATGAGAGAAGATGCTGACTATGGCGACTTTGTCAAGATTACTCAAGAAGATGCCAAAAACCAGATTGACCATGCCCAAAAGTTCCTAGAAGAGGCTGAAAAGACACTGCTAAAAATGATGAAAGGTGCAAAGGAATGATTCTCACACCCTTGCTATCGGAATTTGAAAATGGAACGATTAAGTCAGAGCGAGATTAAATTTATCACCCAATGCTTGAAGGAAGGTAAGCCCTTGCCAGATAGCTACTGCTACATAGTCCTTAGCAAGGTATTCACACCGTCTTGGATTTTGAGGTAGTTGCATTAGCTAAAGCCCTTAAAGTATCTGTCACTTAGCTACTTGAGGAAGCAAACAAACAGAATATCCCTCAATAAACTTGTCTTACTGAAAACCTTCTCCTATAACTTATTGGAAATGCCATCTAAAAGGTATAATTTAAATAACCAAAGGCAAGTAGCTTTGCTAGGGTATGGCTATTGACGTGATTTGCAATAGAATGATATTATATATAATATCATGAGGATGATGGATGGCTCGGCTTGGAAAATTGGTAGAGCTCTTTCTAAGAGAGCCACCCGAGGTCTCATTTCAAGATGTGGTTAAGGTATTGGAGGCATTTGGATACAAGGAGCGACCTTCTAAAAGTGGGCATAAAGTTTTTGCCAAGCCAGGTGAGTATCCAATTACTGTGCCCACGGTCAAAGGTCGGCGAGTGAAGCGAGCTTATGTAAGAAAGATCGTAGAGCGCTTAGAATTGGAGGAATGGTATGAAAAGCAACACACTGCGTAAGGACTTGGATTTTTATCTGAATCTACACTATCCAGTCACTATCCATCCGGATCCCGATGGTGGGTTCGTTGCTGAGATTGAAGAGCTCCCAGGATGCATGACTCAGGGCGAAACTTTGGAAAAGGTCTTTGAAGCTATCGAGGATGCTAAGCAGTGTTGGATCGAAGCAACTTTTAACAATGGTCAAGACGTTCCCTTACCCAGGGATATGGAGGAATATAGCGGGAAAATCTTGGTAAGAATTCCCAAAAATCTCCACCGCACTTTGGTTCATGTTGCTAAACGAGAGGGAGTGAGCTTAAATCAGTATATCACCAGCTTGCTGGCGGCCGGAGTTCAGAGAGAGGCTATTCTTTCTCGGGTTCAATCTGTTTCTCAACCGCAGATTGGTGTGCGATGATTGCTAACAAAATATGATTAGGGTTCAGGAATTTAGCATATCCAGCCGGGGATTATTATGGAGCAACTAAGTCAGAGCGAAATCGAATTTATTACTCAGTGTTTAAGGGCGATTAGAAAACTGCACATTTCGTCAATTTGTTAAGTATCGCAAACAATGCTTCAACCCAATGGGTCGAGCAAGCGCATATGTGTCCCCATATTTGATACCCCGATGTATTACCCCATGGCGACACAATTATTCCGTAGTCACTACGGTCATTTTGCAAGGAACTAAGAAATCCGTTTCACTTTCAAGACGTTGACTCACCATTGACCTTTATTTCTTGCTCAACACTCTGATATAATGTCAGTATCGAATCATACTAATTCGAGCCAAGTGCTAGTATCAAAACGTCGGTTGTAAAAGGTGAATGTGGTGTGAGGTCTCGCGAGCCTTGACATGTGCGGTGATGCAGTTTAAGCTAATGGCAAAAGGAAAGGAGGTGAGCCAAAGATGCCACTATCAAGAATGATGGCAGAGAGTATTCTACTCGATACGAGATCGCTTATCATTTCGATGGGATATGTGTCGTTCGCTTTGCAGCAGAGAGCCAAGAAGATAAGGGAACATGGGCAAGAGCTTCTGAAAGATGTCAAAAAGGATCTTGAGGAACTGAGCGCTAGCCGCTATGAAGTCGACGACCTGGCGAGCCAATACAACCTTAGCATCACTTTGCCGGACTTGGAGAATCTTGCCGAAAGGATTGAAAGGCGAGAAGATCTGTCAGAAGTAGAAAAGCGGTTAGGGGAATTACGAGCATTGATAGAGGAAAGGCTATATGAACCCTACTCAGAGGGACTACCTGAAACACACATGGTCGGAACTGCGGGAGCGTTTTCGAGAAATAGGCGCCAGACAACCTGAATACGAACTCGAGTGGGATGAAGTAGCCGACAATATCCGATTTGGTGTAGATATTTTTCACCAGATAGTAGACAGCCACGTAGAGGCGTGCAAGTTTGTCATAGAAGACCTGGAGTCTCCCTCGAAGACGCGTAGGTATTATACGGACCTAATGGACCAGCTCTACGGGAATCTTTACCGTATTCGCAGAGGTTACTTAGGCTGGTTCGTCACGGAGTTCCGTAACAGGTTAGTCTACTATCTATTTATCAACGATCTGATTCTATCCCTCTGTAAAAAGTTTCCCGTTTTTGAAAAGGTTAAGTACATAATCGGGCCAACTGGTGCATTACAAACACAGCGCTTTGGGTCAATTTTGGCAGGTCGCCCCCTTGGGCTTCTGGATACGCAGTTGAAAAAGGACTTGGCCAATATCATTGAGGGACAGCCAGTTCATGGTATCGAGTGTGACCCCGGTGAGTCCTTGGATCGCCAAATGGTTTTGGGTCACGAGCTCTCCCATATTCTTTTGAGGATTGACAAAGAGCTTCTAAAGCAAGTCAGTAGTATTTATCACAATAGAGAAGTCCAAGTTGTCTTTAAGACACTTAAATTCAGCCCAGATCACGTAATTGAACTATTTTGTGATTTCAGCGCTGCGTGGCACTTTGGCCCAGCCTATGGGAAGGCGTTTATGGAGGAAATACTGCACTATCCAAAGTATGAGAGTGCTAGCCATCCCAGCAGAATCCGTCGACTGGGCGTTATTCTCGACGCATTGTCAGGCAAGTTGAAAAGCCCGTATTTGGCTAAAATGCGTGCTTATTATAGAGAACATGGCGAAGAGGAAGGAGCGCTGAAGAAATCAGACGTTGCTGTCATAACCAAGGAATTTAAGCGCATTCTCAAAAGCCTAGGGTCTCGCAGATATATCCCAAGGGATGTGATGGCGGGGATGAGACGTCATATTAGGGACAACATTCCAATCATATTTGAGGACATCCGCGATTTCGTAAACAATCTGCCAGCGGACAAGAGGGAATTACCGAAAAATCAGCAGGTTCATTATGATGATTTCTTGAAAGAATCCTTGAGAAAAACGGTTATGTGGCGCCAGTTTACCCAAAAAGTGAAGGAGTTAGGACTCCAACCGCTCTTAGCTCCTACTCTCTCTCCGTAAGCGCGACTTTCTAATGTGACGAAACACTATATTTTCCCAGTCTTCTCTGTACTTCGAAGGTTCTGAAAGAGGAGAACTGTAACTTCCCATAGGGAGCCCTTTGCTAGGATCAATTGGCGATTGCACTTCATCGCCATATGCCCGCCGCACGTCCCCGCTTATTTTTATGAACGCCATAGCAGCCACGCGGCTGAGCGGGTACAAGGCGACGGGAAGGTGCCCAAGGTTTGAGAACTCCAGAGTCAAAGACCCTTTGTATTTAGGGTCAACGAAACCTGCCGTTGCATGCACAATAATTCCGAGTCTTCCCAAAGAAGTCCTCCCTTGCAGGATCCCTAGAAGGTCACGGGGCATACAAATATTTTCAAAGGTAGGTGCCAAGGCAAGCATGCCTGGATGCAGAATATAGGACTCTCCCACAGGCAAAATCAATTCTCTTCTGTAATCGGTATCTTCGACAGAGACGGGATCGTAGGATTCTACAGCACTATGCTTGACTTCGTAGAAGATGCCACCCAGTCTGAGGTCAACCTTGCACCCCTGAACCTGTGTGTCCAAGTCAAGCAGAGGATGAATTATTAGGTCTCCTGCGGTCAGACGCTGACGAATTTGCTCGTCTGACAAGACTCCGAAGGATAACGGGGCTTGATCAAATTCTTTGTTCGACATTTTTCTCCTTTGCTTCATATCCCCCTAGCGAGGCACACATCGATTTATTCATTGTTAGCGTAATGCACTAGACCTATTAACCTATAAAGGCTCATCCTTTAGGTTTTCTCTTTATAGTAATTTCAAGAAGTTCGTTTGCAGTGCGCCTTCGGCCCTTTTCCCCACCTACCTCTATGCCAATCAAATCGAGAATTTTGGCAGAAAGTCCCGCACGCAGCTTGCCATACTCGTCTCTCATAATCCCCACCGTGGTTTTTGCTTCGTCGACGCAATAACTCTCACTCACTGTCTCAAGGCTTTCGAAAATGCTAATTAGTTGTTTTAGATCGCGTTCGATCTCATCCAAAGGTAGCTCTTCCAAAACTTGGACTTTTTTAGCTTCTTCAACTGCTGCAAAGCCTTCGGCTTCAGCACGGTATGCCGGCGTGTCATAAAAGATAACTCGTATGCTTCTTTCTTCTGCCCCGCTTGTTGCCATAGCCCCTCCTTGGTTGATTCTACCGTCTTTCCGAGATTTGCAAGCATCTCTGCCATGATTATACACGGCTTAGGCACAACGAACAAGCTTACAGAATATATTCAAGGCAAGCAGACAAATTGTTAGTGCGAATCGAACATTCAGGTGCGCAGAAATGGGGGACTCGAACCATATACCTCAACCCATTGTAACCCAACAATCAGCCAGAATGTGTCCTTAGCTTTGTGTGGAGAACTAGTTACTTTCGCTTGCCCCTTGATTATTACTTAGATTGCGCCCGTTCGTATTTCGATATCAAGTCGTAAATTCGCCAATGTGCACCGTGAGTCAATCCAACAATTCGCTCAGCTAATTCTCTAGAAAAAGCCGAATCGAAAGTTTCTTTGATACCTGCCAGGCTTTCTACCCCAAATTCGAGGTATTGCTTCACTGAAGTGAGTAACTTTAATAGGACAGCAGCCCTTGCTAATTCCTTTCTGAAGTAGCTGACATTGTACTCGTCAAGATAGGGGCTAAGTTTTTCAAATGCCTGTGGAATCTTATCGCTGACATCGTGCGGGATCTTCTTACCCTTTTCAGGTATGTAACTTATACCCACTTTGCCGAGGAGAGTTTTCACCGAAAGCTCTAGACATCTTTGACTTTCAAGAAGAGCCCCAGCGTAGTCCCAATCCTTAAGGCAGTTCTCAGCTGCATTTAGTCTTACTTGGGCATCCTCTATTTTCATACCTTGCCTTCGTTAGTTAACTTATTGTTAAGAAGCTTTGACTAGCTCATCCATACTGAGAACGGCATCCCTTTTTCTGCTGAGCACAACTTGATATTTGTTAAAGGCACTTCTACACCGAAGAGGGTGATTTAGTAACGCAATTCTAAAGCTACTTTTTTGAACTGGCAACAAGGAAACCTACTATTCCTCCTATGAGCAAAGGAACTCCTACCTTTGCTAAACTATCTAAAAATTCCTGCCTTCTTTTATCAACGACCCATTGCCTAAGCATGGGCATTATTGCTCCCAGTCTTTGTCTGAGGTCTTCAAGATTGAGTGGATTATAGGGCGCTGTCAATCCTCTAAGCTCTCCTGGTAAACCTCCAACAGCGACTGCCTCGTCACGCAGTATCAGCAACGGACGGGAGGTGCCAAATGCGATTCCTGTCTCGCCATGCAACCACTCTAGGGTTCGCCAGTAACCGGTAAGAGCATCAAGGTACCGAGGAGTGGCTATAGCTATTAGGCAATCTGAATTGGTTATTCTTTGCCGCACCACGGATGCCAAAGCTCTACGATCAACTAGTTCATCGATGCCGACTGTGAACGTTTCAAACCCCCACTCGCTTATCATTTCAACAATTTGGTCACCAACTAACCTATCCTCAGGTGGGAGCCCTCTACTGATGAACGCCGTGTAGTAAGGTAGCGGCAGAACCTTAATATACCACCTTAACTCCTCCCAGAATGGGTCTAGATCCTGCCACGTTCTACTTGCGAGGCTGTATTCCCAAAGACGATAGCTGACACTATAGCGGAGAATGCCAGCAATTGTCTTTGGAATTTCAAAAGGCAAAGATGATACATATTGCGTCGCGCGTGGCGCAATCTGCACTGCGCATTCCTTTCGATAGTATAGGTTTTCTTTTAGCTGAAACTCAAGCTGCAACCCGATTTCACTAGCAAACAGAACGGTATCTCCCGTATTGTCTACCCAAAAATTAAGGCGCACCTGGTCTCCAGGTTGGTATGTTGATTTATCAAACTGCCATCTCAGTGTCCAGTTACCCATTACAAACCTCCCGCCTCAGCATTCCGTTCCATATAACGCAATTATATCAGATTCCTACCCACAATTTGTATTGGGAATACCGCCTCAACCTTCTTAGGCGTAAAATTAAAATTGACGGAACATTTCATCGGATTGTTAACTCTGCTATACATAAAAGGGTTAAAGTTACTCTTTCAAAAACTATAACCTATTCTTCCAACTGCAAAGAGAGAGCAAATATCAGGATTTCACCTCACCTCTTGAGGCAGATTTAGAGGAATAATAAAGCCATGGCAGAATCCAAACTGTTTATTGTGCTTCCCAAAAAGTTTTTCAAAGCTCGATGCCAATTTGACATTGACGCTAAGGCAACTTAATAGTATGGTTATTATAAGTCACCAGATAGATGAGAGGGGAAATGCGAGAAGTTATTTTATACCCAGGTGAGGATGGTTATTGGGTAGTGGAATGCCCTAGTCTGCCCGGCTGCATTAGCCAAGGGAAGACAAAAGAAGAGGCACTAAAAAACATCAAGGAAGCTATAAATTGCTACATCCACTCCCTGGAAGAGGATAACTTGCCTATACCTGAAGAGAAATTTGGGGTATCAGTGGTAGTAGTGTGAACAAGCTTCCTGTCTTGTCGGGCAAAAGGTGTATTAAAGCTCTAGGAAAAGCAGGATTCTACTTTAAAAGGCAGGAGGGTAGCCATGTGACACTCAGGCGAGATGAACCCTTTTGCCAAGTGGTCGTGCCTTTACATAGAGAACTGGACCGAGGCATGCTACGAGCCATTATTCGCCAAGCAGGATTATCAGTAGATGAATTTATCAAACTACTGTAGCGCTACTAAGCTGACAGGATGAGACAATCACAGATAGTCAACAAAGGACAGAAACTAGTGCTAAAGGTTTCCCTGAATGTAGACCCAGCAAAATTTGATATAAGCAAATATGAGATCCCATTTTCACTTCTCCTGAAAGCTATGATTTGTTCTTCCAAAGGCTAAGAGAGGGACAGTATTAGGATTTCACCTCAACACTTGAGGCAGATTTAGAGGAAGAATAAAGCTATATGAAATTCCTTGACAGACGTATACAATAAGTATACTATCGACTACAAAAAGTATACAGACAGGCTTTAAATGCTACAGGAGCTATTCTCTTCACAGGCCAGAGTTGCTATCCTGGGACTCTTTTTATTAAACCCGAGCGACCGCTTCTACATGCGTGAGGTTGCCACTCGTAGCGGTCAGCCTATCCGCGCTGTGCAGCGTGAACTTGCTAGATTAGAGGCAGCAGGACTCCTCTCCCACACTATGGACGGCAACAGAAAGTATTACCAGATTAATAAGAATTGTCCCATTTTCCTGGAGTTGAAGGCTATATTTCTCAAGACTTTTGCCCTCGGCGATATCCTGAGGCAACACTTATCAGGGGTTAAAAAGGACATTATTGTCGCTTTCATATATGGTTCCTACGCTAAGGCTCAGGAAACAGCGACCAGCGATATTGATCTCTTTGTAGTTGGGGATATAACCGCCTCAGAACTCTCAAAAGCCTTATCCCCAGCAAAGGAAGGATTGGGACGAGAGATTAACGCCATAGCCATGCCATCTCAGGAACTGAAGGCTAAGGTCAAGGCACAGAATCACTTTGTTCTCAGCGTCTTGAGCGAACCTAAACTATTTCTGGTGGGAGATAATGATGACATTGAATCAATTACTGGCTGATGGCAAGTTAGTAAAACATCGAACATCACAGCAGGAAATTTCCAGCCTGCGAGAGGTAGAGGACTGGCTACATCAACGTTACCCTAAACTAGCTGGAGATTTGTAAGCATTTGAGCATTTAGTGAAAACTGGGCGATAAATCGGAGAGAAAATAGCAAGATTTCACCTCAGCACTTGAAGATGACTAGGAAACTGCACATTTCGTCATTTGGTGCAAGTTTTACATGTAACATCCCGAGCGTATCTGAAGCCTAGCCGCTAAGTTAGACCCAGGCGAAGTGCCGACGACACCAAGCAACAGAGAGTTTATTATCATCCGCGCCGGCGAAAAACAAAAGGGACCTTCTACCTGTGGACAGCGCCTTTAAGTAGCTGTATAGTTTAGGCTGAATAAAGTAGGGTTAGCCCACTTTAGGAAATGCAGCCATATGAGTATCTGAAAGGTATCCCGCACTTCAGCCTTCAGCTTCAAAAAAGCACGCGACATTGGATTTGCCACGATGTCACTTTCCATAGTGCTCATCCCAACCGCTATCAAGAGAACAATACTGCTCGTGGTGAGTATTATATGCCAAGCATCGGGACTCGCTTTCCTCTTGTCATTCTACTTCATGGTCTGGGAGAGCTAGGAGAGAGGAACGCGGTACCCTGCAAGATGCTGGCACGGGACCTGGCAAAAATAGGCATAGCCTCTTTTGTGCTCAAGCTCGTGTTGCCAGCTCAGAGGGGAGCTGAGGGTACAAAAAGGCAGCCCTTAGTGCCGTTCATCGAGAACTGGCTGGAGCTATATCAGGTACTGGTTATCAGTATACGCCAGGTAATAGATTGGGCGGAGCGCAGAAATGAACTTGACACTCAAAGAGTAGCCGTAATGGGCATAAGCGTGGGAGGCATGGCCTCTGCCATAGCTATGGCCGTGGACAAACGAATTGTGGCTGGTGTCTTTCTAGTCGCAGGTGGGAATATGGAAAAGATAACCTGGAGCAGCAAAAACGATGTGGCGCGAATGAGCCACAAGTGCACGCAGTCCCAATGCCATGAGATATATAGCTACTACCCGCAATATCTAACTGATATAGCGGAAAAGGGGATTGAAAACGTAATTCCGGCTAAGGAGTGCTTCTTGTTTGATCCAATTAGCTTCGCACCTTGTCTCCGCGGGCGCCCCCTGCTAATGATTAACGCGGAGTGGGATGATTTTGTACCGAGAGATTCCACGCTGGAGTTCTGGGAGGTGTGTGGCCGCCCCCGCATTGTGTGGCTTCCTGCGAACCACAACACCATCCTCCTTCGCTATCACTCAATCAGGAGAGAAGCTACTTCCTTTATAGGCTCAACTTTTGGGGTGAAGCACGAGACTAAGGCATGACTCACCAGCAGACTAACAAAAAGCCAAAGTGTTAAGAACACAAGCTAGAATTATCCAACTGCTTGTTTCCTCCGCCCTCTGATGACGCAGACTATGCTGCCTACAGCCCCTACCAAAAAAGCGGCTGGACACAGGAAAACAGCAATAAGGAAGAATGTTACATGAAAGGCTTCCATCAAATGGCTTAATGCGGCAATGTGGCTGGTAACTATAGTCAGGGCATAAAAGGCATTGTGCAGCAAAACAAAGACAAAAAATCCCCCCACCGAAGCTCCCAGTAGAATTAAAAACTTCTTTGTTTTTCTCCAGGTGCGTATTGGTGCGACAACCAGAACGACGGTTGCCAGGTAGCATAGCACTATGCCTGGTATATTATCACTGACCCCAACGACGATAGCGCTGACCACCAAGGCACAAAATATCCCTGCTAGTATAAATACTTCTTTTCGCTTTCCTTTGCCCTTGGCACCTTCCTCAAAGGTGAAGAATCCCTTAACGGATATGCCCACCATTAGCAAGAACTTCTTCAGGGGAAAGCTTTTCAACGTCTCACTTCCGAAGAACGATACTGGCACTTGGAATAGCTATTACCAGAGCTACAATAACGAATATCCAACCAGTCCATATTGGCAGACAACCAGCCAGTAGCACACCCAAACCTACACCAAAGAGAAACTTGCTGGTGATGTGCAGGGAGAAGTAGGGATTTGGTACTTGCCTGAACTTCTCAGCCTTATCACTAATCCAACTCACTATTTGCCTCCTCTTTTCGATAACCTAGCATACCATATTGGAAACAGGAGCAGATAAATCTTGCTGTTATGGCGAACTTTACTAAGAACCGATGTAAGGATTTCAGTTTATCAAATCAGGTATAATATATATCGGTGTAAGAATTAACTATAATGTACTTATGGGGGTGAATAATTAGACAGGCTTTGTCCCTAAAGCGGAGAGACAGAGAGTTAGAAAAGATTAAAGAAACCTGGCAATTGTAAGCCCAAGTGAAGATAATATAAGTGTAAAAGGAGGGAAAATGGAAGAAAAGAGTACAGATTTAGAGGAAAAGACAACTAGTGTAATAAAAATCGAGGAAAGGAGCCTAGAAGAAACACAACTAGCAGAACAGCTATATAACAGTGCGGGATTGGACCCGGTGGTTGTTGCAGGGCTGAAAGACTACGATAAACGTCTTCAGCAAGAGAATAAGTGGATTAATAGGGTGCTTGGCCCGCGAGGAAGTGATATAAAGGGGTATGGGGATGCAGTGGCCAAGAGAGTTGCCCTTGCGATATATGACTTATTAAATAAGCAGTATGGCGGTAAAGTAGGAAACTTAAGATCGTACATAATGACACTAGAGGAAGAACGTGACCGGGCAGACGCTAAGTATGACGAACTTATGGGGAGGGTGGTTGGAATATTAGGAGACGAGTATAGGGAGTTAAGAACTGATTCTAAAGCATTTATGGAAAGGTTAACTGCAATATTAGGAGAAGATCTTAAGGAGTCAAAGATTGATCACGAAGCGTTTGCAGAGAGATTAGCTGATATAGATGGTTTAAGAGCACAAATAGCCACCCTGAATAAGGAAAAGGAACAATTAAAAGAAAGATATGAATCACAAATAACAACGCTAAAAAATGAGCACAATGAAGAGGTAAGAAACCTAAGAGCACAAATGAGCGAGCGTGATTCGAAAATAACAGGATTGGAATCAGAAAAAGTAGCTTTAACAGGTGAGCTTGAACAGTTGAGAGAGGACTATAACCAATTAAAAACAGCTATAACAACGCTAGCTGAAGCAATCCCGTATGAAGAAATAAGGAAACAGTTAGGAAAGGAGTTATATACCTTTATTCTCAAAGATTCAAAAGTACCAGATGCGGTCATAGACGGGGTGGGGAAGTTTATTGACTTTAAAAAATATCTGGGAATGGCTGTTGAGAGAGGAGCTAAAGAGGCATACAAACAAGCAGAAGAAGTCTTAGGGAAAACACTCGAGACAATTCAATAGGAAATCACGCATTTTCCTAATTTTCATGTTTGTACCATTTGTGCTTGGATAAGGTATTCTACTTTTGCTACCTCTACTATCTCAACTTAGAAAGTCCTGGGTGACTTTAGCTTCTTCCTGAAATTCAGTACTTGCCCCTTTTCCAGGTCCTTGCTGTCATGAATGAGAGCCCCAGAAAATTCGCTTTCCAAGTAGAAATTTGCACTTTCCACTTCGCCCTTGGCCTCAGATTCCATGTGCTTCGGATAGACTGAGAGAAGACCGTTTGATTTCAATACCCTGTAGACTTCATCAAGTAATTCCCCTCTCTCCTGCGGTCGCGGGAAATAATAGGAATGAAAAACATCAAAAAGAAGAACTACGTCGACACATTCATCAGCTAGTTCAATTTTTAGTTCCCCATATGTATCCACTCTTACGATATTCTGCAAATTTGCTGATTTAGCCCTTTGCATCAACTCGTCTAAAATCCTTCTGTCTTTGTCTAAAGCATATACCTTGCCTTCATCACCGACCATCTTAGCAGCCGGAATTGTGTACGTGCCGGAGCGACAGCCAAAATCCAGCACAATCTGGTCTCTTTTTATACCCACCTTTTCTAGTATCTCAAAAGCGCGTGCTTCTAATTCCATTCACAACTGAGCTCAAAAGCAACGGTAGAGCCGCAATCACAATAGACTTTTTACATCAAGGCAAGTAGCCCGGGCAGCTCGGAGAGGCTATTGATTATAAAATCAGGTTTCTCTTCGCCACTATACATTGTGCCGCTATAGCGGTCATTCCATCTGAACCACACGCTTTTCATACCAAATCTGTTCGCCCCAACAATATCCGTATCAATCCTGTTGCCAACCATGACTGCATTTTCAGCCTTGATACCAAGCTCGGCCAATGCGACCTCAAAAATTCTCCGGCAAGGCTTTTCCATAACTACCTCTTCAGAAATTATTATGGCGTCGAAATAATCTTGTAAGCTAGTAGCCTTTATAATGTTTCGGGCATCAGTACTATATGCATTGGCTATCATAGCAACCTGGCATCCATTTTTTCTGATGTCTTTCAGGACTTCAAATGCATTCTCGATAACATCAGCAGTAATAGCTTGACCGGAGCTATCATGGACAACGGTTTCTTCAGCTATCAAGGTATCTCCTAAGTCAAAGCATACAACTTCAATCATGGCAGGTTTGCCTTTGCCTGTGTAAATTGTAACAGTCTAAACTGTCTATCAGAAATTTCTAAATCTTATCCAAAAGATTTTGATATCTGTCTATTCTTGTTAAATCTCCTTCGGGCTGAATCAACCATGTCATCCAGCATATATGAGTAGGCCTATAACCGGAGATCTTTGACATTCGCTCAATCGTTGTGACTAGCTCCAAATCTCCCTTGGTTGGCATCTCTAGCTCCGCCTCATTGAGGATTTGCTTAATCACTCTTCTTACTATTTTGTCAGGCATTGCTGTGTCTATTCCCCCCATCATTCTTAAGTATTGGAACGTAATGATACCAACTCCTTTAATTTTACCTACCGGGTTTTCCTTCCAGTTCTCAAGACATGAGCTAGCTGCCCAACATCGCAGCGCCTCTCTGTCATCCAAACTCCTTGCTGCCGCCAAGTTGTCAAGGTAGGACGCAACGCTTTTTGCCATTTGCCAAGACCTTTTATTTCTCCAGATGAATTGCAATTGGTCCGCTTGGAGAAGGCTGAGGTCTCTGAGATTTTGAACCTTTCCATTGATAATCAATTCTTTCTCAAACCTTATCACACTGGGGACTACAGCAGTGAAGTAGTTAAGGCCTATAGAGGTAAATGCTGCGTCCACGACCATAAGTACCACGCTCCCACCCCATCTTTTGGTTTGCAAACACCGCTCGCAGTATTCCCTCAAGCCACTTGCTCTGGACATATATGCATCTATGACCTGTGATAAATCTTTACTGGAATTTGGCAAGCAACCTCCTTAAGTATCTTACTATGAATCTGCTTATTCTAAATATAGTTTACCATTTCCTGCCCCGGACAGTAGCTTGGCATCCAATGCCAAAACTGGAATCTTTTTTCAGGCTGGTTGACAAATAGGGAGAAAAAGTATCAAGATTTCACTTTGGCGCTTGAGGCGGATTTAGATGGATTATTTGCGCAATCGCTTTCAAAAAAGAGGCTGATAAAATGGCACAAGATTATGTTGCTTCTATTCATTTCGACCGGAGGTTATATCGCCAGGATATCGAAGGAAGCATTGCCCATGTTAAGATGCTGGCAAAGCAAGGAATAATAACTGAGAACGACACTGAAACTATAATTAATGGACTTAGCTTGATTCAAGAAGAAATCGAGCAGGGGAAATTTCAGTTCAAATCTGAGCTTGAAGACATACATATGAATATCGAAGCTCGACTTTTTGAAAGGATAGGCGATGTGGCTGGTAAACTTCACACCGCTCGCTCCAGAAATGACCAAATAGCTCTAGATTTACGCCTCTTCACCAAAGAGGAAGGCTCGAAAACCATTGATGCGTTAAAAACCTTGCAATGTTCGCTTGTGGAGTTGGCCGAGGCAAATAAAGATGTTATCATGCCCGGCTATACCCATTTGCAGCAAGCTCAGCCGGTTCTTCTCGCTCACCACCTATTAGCTTATTTTGAGATGTTTCAGCGAGATAAAGAGAGGTTCCACGATTGCCTCAAACACGCTGATGTTTTGCCTCTAGGCAGTGGCGCTTTAGCCGGTGTCTCTTATCCTATAGACCGGGAATTTGTGGCCCGAGAGCTAGGTTTTAGCAAAGTAAGCACCAATAGCCTTGATGCTGTCTCTGATAGGGATTTCATAATAGAATATGAAGCCTGCGCTGCCCTCACCATGATGCACCTTTCACGACTAGCGGAGGAAACTATCCTGTGGTCATCAGCCGAGTTCGGCTTTATAGAAATTGGTCAAGCCTATACTACAGGCAGTAGCATCATGCCACAGAAGAAAAATCCTGATGTAGCTGAGCTGGCCAGAGGGAAAACTGGCCGAGTATATGGCCATCTAATGGCTATCCTTACTGCGATGAAAGCTTTACCCTTAGCTTATAATCGGGATATGCAAGAGGATAAGGAAGGGCTTTTTGATACTGTGGATACGTTACATTCTACTGTAAGAGTATTTGCTGAAATGATAAAAACAATCAAGGTCAATGTAAAGCGTGTTCGTGAGGCTATAAAAAGGGATTACATTCTAGCCACCGATTTAGCCGATTATTTGGTGAAGAAAGGCCTGCCGTTTCGGGAGGCACATGGTGCAGTAGCTAAACTCAGTGAATATGCTATAACCAGAGATAAGAGCTTCCACGAGCTTAGCTTAAGTGAGTATCATAGTTTTTCCCCTCTTTTCAGTGAAGATGTATATGACATAACCTTAGAATCGTCTCTAGCTGCTCGAAATATTGTTGGTGGCACTTCTCCACAACAAGTAGCAGCAGCATTAGTGAGAGCAAGAGAGATTCTTCGCTAATGCTCAGAATGACAAAGATGTCATTCTGAATGGAATGAAGTGAAATGAAGAATCTCGCTCAGAGGAGTAAAAAATGAATAGTCGAGTCAAGCTAGCACCATCAATTCTTTCCGCTGATTTTGCTCGGCTTGGGGAGCAAGTAGCTGAGGCTACTAAGGCAGGGGCTGATTATATTCATATTGATGTTATGGATGGGCACTTCGTGCCCAATATTACTATCGGTGCTCCAGTACTAGCTTCTCTCCGTAGCTGGACGCACTTGCCTTTAGACGTCCACTTGATGATAGAACAGCCTGAGAAGTACATTCCTCAGTTTGCTAATTCCGGCGCCAACATTATCACTGTGCATGTTGAAGCTTGTTCTCATCTTCACCGAACGATTCAACTGGTCAAGGAACTTGGGGTGAGGGCAGGGGTAGCTTTAAATCCAGCTAGTTCTTTAAGCTTAATAGAGGAGATTATGCCTCAGGTTGATTTGATTGTTATTATGAGTGTTAATCCTGGTTTCGGCGGGCAAGCTTTCATACCTGAAACATTGGGAAAGATAAGCCGTTTGCGCAGCATGCTTAATAGCAGAAAGTTAGCCACTGAACTCGAAGTTGACGGGGGCATTACCATTAACAATGCACCTCAAATAGTTAAAGCGGGGGGCGATGTCTTAGCAATTGGAGCCAGTGTATTTAAGGCCAAAGAAGGAATAAGCCACGCACTACAAAAAATTAGGCAGGCAATAAGCTAATGAACTGCTTTATACTGAGTGCGAAGACACCTGGTGCAAATATTAACTTTCCTTTTCTCGCCGTCTATAATAATGGTAGTGTGATGAATGTTGGGCAACCAGCGTCGTTTGACACGTTTCTTGGAATGGCTTACGCTATTTCCAAATTGAGCCCTTTTACCACAAATATCACACTTCACGGGAAACTTTTATCGCCTCTTTACTACAAATTTTATTTTAGCTATTATACCAGCGGACATCACATTAGGCAAAGGGGGAGGAATGAAAACTAATTTAGTCAATGGTCAAATATTGAAACAGATGTTTACCTCAGGGACTGCATGGCTAGAGAAAAGCGCCCCCGAAATCAACGCCATAAATGTTTTTCCTGTCCCTGACGGTGATACTGGAACCAACATGTTGCTTACTATGCACTCTGCTATGGAAGAGGCAAAACAAAACACAGATAACGATGCTTCCTCAGTAGCTAAATCAATGGCACATGGTGCTTTGATGGGGGCTCGGGGTAATTCAGGAGTTATCCTGTCACAATTCTGGCGTGGTTTAGCCAAAGGATTGGAAGGCAAAAGTTCCTTCAATGGCAGAGATTTTGCCCTGGCGTTAGCTGAGGCATCACAAGCTGCTTACGAAGGAATCGTCCACCCAGTAGAAGGAACCATGTTGACAGTGCTTCGGGATGCCGCTAATGCTGCTGATATAGCTGTCAAAGCCAACTCTGAAAACTTGCTTTCAGTAGTAGAAACTGCAACCGAGGAGGCCAAGGATTCAGTAGCTCGGACACCTGACTTATTACCAGTACTGCGCGAAGCAGGAGTGGTGGATGCTGGGGGGCAAGGAATTTATGTATTGCTGGATGGCGCCCTTCATTTCCTCGAGAGAGAAGGGGATAAAATGCGGCACCGAAAACCCCAGCTGGTCACAGCTAACTTGCCCTTGGCTTCTAAAATGGCTCCCACGGCTGAGGTAGAGATGCCCTATGGATATTGCATTGAGTTTCTGCTGGAAGGGCAAAAACTCAATTTGAGCAAGATCAGCAAGAAGTTAAGGAAGAAAGGGCAATCTGTAATGATCGCCGGCAATAGCTCCATGGTTAGAGTTCATATCCACAGCTTCAAGCCCGGCGAAGTTATTGGTTACGCTAGCCATCTGGGCACATTGCACCAGGTAAAAGTCGATAATATGGATGATCAATATACAGAATTTATCCAGATACAAAAAGAAAGAATGCCCAGGGTTGACATTGCTATAGTAACAGTGGCCTCAGGAAATGGTTTTTTTGAAGTATTTAACAGTCTAGGTGCTACAATCATTGTTCCTGGGGGTCAAACAATGAATCCCAGCGTTCGCGACTTATTGCGGGCTGTGGAATCAGCACCCTCAGATAATATTATTTTACTGCCCAATAACAGAAATATCGTCCTCACAGCCTCTCAGGTTGACTCTTTAACTTCGAAGAGGGTAAAGCTAATCCCTACTAACACTATTCCCCAAGGTATCGCAGCACTTCTTGCCTTCAGCTATGAAATGGATTTAGAGGAAAATGCACGCAATATGGAACAAGCAATATCCACAGTAAAAACTATAGAAGTGGCTAAAGCAGTGCGCAAGACAAAGATCAACAGCCAGGAGATAAAGAAGGGGCAATTCATTGCTATTCTAAATGATGAGAATTTAATAGCTAGTAGAGATAATATATCAGACGTTATTCTTGAAGCTTTAATGAAAGCAGATACTGAAAAAGCAGAAATGGTGACCATTTACTACGGTGCTGAAACTCAAGCTGCTGAAGCTGAGGATATAGCCCGGAAAATCAGGGAGGGATATCACCTTGAGGTTGAAGTGATTCGGGGTGAGCAACCACATTATGATTATATAATCTCACTGGAATAATTTCGAGTTCACTGAAATTCTGTTTCTCAGCTGCCTCCACCCTTGAAACAGAAATGTGATATTCTATAAGTGCTGTACTTTACGATAATTAAGTGACGACATCGCAAAATGGTAACTATTGATTCATTAAGAAAGATTCTCCAATTGGAGTGCAAGAAAGGATGTAGCGACAAAGCAGTAATTGGCGGTTTGGATAAATATCTTCACAGACAGGCAGGGGAAATCAGGCAAGGCATAAATAACCAGGAACTTTCGGCTGAATTCGATGAGCTCAACTTAGCCAATTCTAATTATGGCTCTAATGATGTAGATGAACGCAGGAAATGGGTAATGCGCCTCTTCGACTGGTTAGACAAGCTGGAAGAAGCGGAACAAAACACCCCCACCTCTCCTCTCCCCCCAACAAGGGAGAAGAATAAGATGAGGATGACAGAGGTAGTTAAGTTGCACCCCCGAAAGAAAAGCGACGCATTAGATTCACCTATAACCATTATCAAGGGCATTACGCCAACTGTAGCTAATAAATTTGCCAAGCTAAATGTGAAGACAGTGCATGATTTACTTTATTTCTTCCCCCGGAGGTACGTCGATTATAGCCAGAGGAAATTTATTGCTGAACTTGAAGAAGGTAAGGAGCAAACCATTATAGGCATAATATGGCAAGCCAGGATAGCTACTTTCGGTAATCGGCGAGGCACTGAGGCAATTGTGGGTGATGAGACAGGAAACATCAGAGTAGTCTGGTTCAATCAACCTTATCTGGCCAAAAGATTCCCCACCAATGCTAAAGTGGTAATTAGTGGCACAGTTTGCTCATTCAAAGGACAAAAGGTTTTTGAATCTCCTGAATGGGAAATGTTTGAGGAGAAAGAACTAATCCACACTGGTCGCCTGGTCCCCGTCTATCCACTTACCCAAGGTTTGTACCCGCGGCGAGTGAGGAAATGGACAAAAGAAGCTACTGATGGTTGGGCATGGCAGGTGAGTGATTTCCTACCCTCAGAGATAAAAACCCGATGCCAATTATTACACCTTCCTGAAGCAATTGCTCAAATTCACTATCCTGATGACTACTTGATAGCGGAGAAGGCAAAGAAGAGGTTAGCCTTCGATGAGCTATTCTTACTTCAATTAGGTGTGCTGAGTAGAAAGCGAGATTGGCAAGAAAGTCAGCCAGGCAATGCCTTTAATATATACCAGGAGGTTATTGACACATTCTTACGTTGCTTACCTTTCACTTTGACCCCAGCTCAGGAACAAGTGCTAGGGGAGATTTTAACCGACCTCAAACAACCCAGGGCTATGTCAAGGCTTCTTCAAGGTGAAGTAGGCAGTGGCAAAACTGTGATTGCTACTTTGGCTTTATTAATGGCAGTGGCTAATAGCTATCAAGGGGCACTTATGGCACCTACCGAGGTGCTGGCTGAACAACACTTCAACAACATCTGTGATTATTTGTCTAAAGCCAGCACCCAGAAGGAGATAGACAATAATATCAGGTGCTATACAGGATTTCTCCCACGGCCACTTACCATAACTTTGCTCATTGGCAGCCTCAGTGATAATGAGAAGGAGAATTTACATTGTAGCATCAAGCAAGGCGAAATTGATATTGTCATTGGCACCCATGCCCTTATTCAAAAAGGGGTGGAATTCTACAAACTAGGCTTGGCAGTGATAGATGAGCAACAAAGGTTCGGTGTTCTACAACGTCAGAGTCTGCGTCAAAAGGGTTTTAATCCTCATATATTGGTTATGACTGCCACCCCCATTCCCCGAACTATGGCACTGACACTCTATGGTGACCTCGACCTTTCAACCATTGATGAGTTGCCTCCAGGACGACAGGAAGTGAAAACACGATTCCTTGAGTCACAATACACAGAAAAAGCTTATAGCTTCCTACGTCGCCAGGTCAGCAAGGGCAAGCAAGCTTTCGTTATCTGCCCTCTGATTGAAGAATCAGAAATACTTGAGGCAAAAGCTGCCACAACTGAATATGAGTATCTATGCAGAGAAGTTTTTCCAGATTTAAAATTGGGATTACTTCATGGGCGGATGTCCTCCAGTGATAAAGAAAAGGTAATGCGCCGTTTTCGAGAAGGGGAGCTTGATATTCTAGTGTCAACCTCGGTGGTGGAGGTTGGTATTGATATACCTAATGCCACAGTCATGCTAGTAGAGGGTGCTGAGCGCTTTGGGCTATCACAACTCCACCAATTTAGAGGGCGCGTGGGCCGAAATAAAGAGCAAGCTTATTGCATACTCATCCCTGAAAAATTTTCACCTGAAGCAAGAACGCGCCTTCAGTTGATGGAGAAAATTCACAACGGCTTTGCTTTAGCTCAGAAAGACCTGGATCTAAGAGGCCCGGGGGAATTTTTTGGCACACAGCAAAGTGGCTTGCCCGACCTTAAGGTGGCTAAACTATCGAACTTGCATCTCCTGGAACTAGCTCGGCAAGAAGCAATAAACCTTTTCCAAAAAGAAAATAATTTGCAAAAACCCGAATACCATCTTCTAAGACAGCGCTTATCTAAAGTATGGTCTAAAGACGTTGAATGGAGCTAATATGTTAGCTGCGAGTGGAGTGAAGCAATCTCAATGATTAAGGAAAGGTTAGCTACTTGTCTGCAACAGGCAGTAATCAAAGCACAACAAGAGGGCAGTCTCGTTGCTGTAACGCTGCCTGAGGTAGTCATAGAGCATCCCCAAAATCCCGAGCATGGAGACTTCGCCTCGGGGCTTCCTCTAAAGCTAGCTCGCACAATGAAGATGCTTCCTCTAGCTATAGCCGAGAAAATAGCTGAACACATATCACCTCCCCCAGAAATCGACAAGTTTTTTATCGCTTCGCCTGGCTTTATTAACTTCACCTTGCGAGATGATTGGCTAGCCAAACAAATAGAATCAATTTTGACCGCTGGCGAGTCATATGCTGACCTTGCCTTAGGCAAAGGTAACCGTGTTCAACTTGAGTTCGTTAGCGTCAATCCCACTGGACCTCTTCATGTAGGCCATGGCCGTGGTGCAGTCTTAGGCAGCACCTTAGCTAATGTTCTCACTGCCGCTGGCTATTCTGTAGAAAAGGAATACTATCTCAATGATATTGGGAACCAGATAGATGCCTTCAACCGCTCTCTTTATGCCCGTTATCAGCAGTGCTTAGACAGAGAAGTCAGCATGCCGCCTGATGGCTACCTGGGTAATTATATGATTGACCTGGCAAAGGAAATTGCCCAGAAAGAGGGTGACAGACTCCTAGCACTATCACAAGAGGAGCCACCTTCTGAGTTAAGTGAAATCGGGCTCAACAAGATAATAGAGGAGATTAAGCAAGACCTTAAGCTAATAAATGTTGAATTTGATGCCTGGTTTAGCGAAAAAAGCCTCTACCACAATAAGCAATACCACCAAGCCATGGAATTATTACAAAGAGGAGGTTATGTAACCAGGAAGGACAACGCCATCTGGTTTGAGTCCAGTGCCTTAGGCGAGGATAAAGATAATGTGCTAGTACGCAGCGACGGCTCTCCCACTTATTTTGCCTCTGATATCGCCTATCACTACAACAAGTTTCTGGAGCGAAAATTCGACACCGTGATTGACATTTGGGGTGCCGACCATCAAGGACATGTTCCCCGAATGAAAGCAGCAATCAAAGCCTTAGGAAAGGATCCTGAACAGCTCAAAGTAATAATATGTCAACTAGTTACCTTGCGGCGTGGCGAGGAAATAATCAAGGTATCCAAGCGTAGCGGCGATATTGTTACCCTGCGGGAATTAGTAGACGAAGTGGGGCAGGATGCCTGCCGCTTTTTCTTCCTTTCCCGCTCCGCTGATAGCCAGATGGACTTTGATATAGAGCTAGCTAAAAAACAATCAGCGGATAACCCTGTCTACTATATCCAATATGCTCATGCCCGAATTGCCAGCATCCTCCGACTGGCTAAGCAAAGGGAAATCGATTATAGCCAGGGTGATGTTTCTCTGCTCACCACCCCACCTGAGCTAACTTTAATTCGCCGTCTAATTCTCCTGCCTGAAATAATAGAGGAGATAGCAAATACTTTGCAGCCTCACCACCTGCCTTATTATGCTCAAGACTTAGCCACCGTTTTTCACAGTTTTTACAAGCAGTGCAGAGTAGTTTCCAAAGATGAGGCATTAACCAACGCGCGGCTCAAATTAGTCAGGGCAACTCAGATTGTTTTAGCCAAAGCTCTCCACCTTATGAGCATGGCAGCTCCTGAAAGAATGTAAAGCATTTTTATCGCCAAACTTGAATCCAGTACTACCCTGTGTTAGATTTGCCACTTAACTTATATAATATAAAAAGTCTATAACAAAATGACTCAAGTGGAGTTAGCCCAAAACGGCATTGTTTCACCTCAGGTAAAGCACGTAGCTGAACAGGAGGGGGTAGAGATAGATTTTATCCTACAAGGCTTGCTCGATGGCACAATCGTAATCCTCGCCAATCCTGATCATAAAAATTTAATTCCCTGTGGCATAGGCAAGGGACTAAGAACCAAGGTCAATGCTAATATAGGTACATCACCAGACTTCTGTGATTTAGACATAGAACTTAGGAAACTACAAGTTGCTATTGATTCTGGCAGCGATACAGTTATGGACCTGAGCACTGAGGGTGACATTCCAGCTATCAGAAGAGCCCTCATAGCCTCCAGCCCAGTGCCCGTAGGAACCGTGCCCATTTATCAAGCCGGAATTGAAGCTATAGAGAGGCATGGAGCTATCGTGAACATGACTGTGGATGAGCTTTTCGCTGTAATTGAAGAGCAAGCTAAAGACGGCGTTGACTTCGTAACTGTTCACTGTGGTGTAACTCAGGCATCCCTGGCACGGCTAAAAAGCCAGGGTAGAACAACCGACATAATTTCTCGAGGTGGTGCCTTCCTCACTGGCTGGATGCTACACAACGAGGAAGAAAATCCCCTATATCAATATTATGACCGTTTGCTAGACTTAGCCCATAAATATGATTTCGCCTTAAGTTTGGGTGATGGCCTGCGACCGGGAAGTATTGCTGATGCTACTGATAGGGCTCAAATCGAGGAGCTAATCATTCAAGGTGAATTAGTAAAGCGTGCTAGGGAAGCTGGAGTCCAAGTTTTTGTAGAAGGGCCTGGGCATTTGCCACTGGATCAAATAGCTAGTAATGTTCAATTAGAAAAGAGCTTATGCCATGGAGCACCTTTCTATGTCCTAGGTCCGCTGGTAACTGATATAGGTGCTGGCTACGACCATATTACCGGCGCTATCGGAGGCGCCATTGCTGCTGCTACCGGCACAGATTTTTTGTGCTATGTGACTCCCACAGAGCACCTTTCCCTTCCCGATGTAGAGGATGTAAAACAAGGAGTGATAGCCTCTCGCATAGCTGCTCATGTTGGCGACATTGTTAAGGGCGTAAAAGGTGCCAAAGAATGGGATGAAAAAATGTCCCGAGCTCGCAAGAATCTTGATTGGGCAAGTCAGGCCGGATTATCTTTAGACCCAGAGCTTTCACGCCAAGTTCATAGTAAGATTCCCACAACAGAAAAAACTTGCAGCATGTGCGGCAAATATTGCGCCCTGGCAATAGTAGAAAAATATCTAAGCAGCCCAAGAATGGGTAGCGGGTAGTGAACAGCGTGTAGTGAGTAGTGACTACCCCCTAGACGCTACTTACTACCTCTAGACGCTAAGTGAATTGGCTGCGCCATACTATAAGGTAAGAGATGAGAGGTAGTATAGGTCTAGGCAAGATTTTCGGCATCCCATTACGACTCCACTATACCTGGTTTATCATCTTCACCCTGGTAACTATTTCATTGGTGCTCTATTTCCCTGGCGATTACCCTATCGTAGAGCGAATAGCTTTTGGCATATTAACCAGCATCCTTTTTTTCGCCTGTATAATTATCCATGAGCTAGCTCACAGCATTCTTGCTATTCGTAATGGCATTCCGGTCAAAGAAATTACTCTTTTTGTTTTCGGCGGCATCTCCCACATAACCAAAGAGGCAACTCGCCCTAAGACGGAATTTCTAATAGCTATAGTGGGCCCGTTAGCCAGTTTAGCTATGAGTGGCATCTTTTATGGATTATCTATTCTACTGGCACAAGCCCAACAAACATTAATGGCCCACTTAATGCAGTGGCTAGCTATAATCAATGTGATATTAGCTTTATTCAACTTAATCCCTGGCTTTCCCTTGGACGGAGGCAGAGTATTTCGCGCCGCCATATGGCGAAAAACAGGCAACTACCTTCGGGCAACACATATCGCTACCAGGGTAGGACAAGGCATAGCTTATGCCTTTATGGTTGGTGGATTGGCAATTATTTTTGTTACCCACCTATGGTTCAATGGTTTGTGGCTCATTTTCATCGGTTGGTTCTTGCATGATGCTGCCAGGGCTAGCTATCAGCAGGTTTTGCTACGTGATTCCCTTTCTGGTGTCACGGTACGCCACATTACAGACTATGGCTGTCCCTTTGCTTCCCCTGAGCTCAGTTTAAGAGAATTAGTTCAGAGCTATATCCTGCCCACGGGGCGGAGTGGATTCCCAGTAGCCAAAGAAGCTACGCTAGAGGGCATGGTCACCCTGCATGACTTAAAGAAAATTCCCCAGAATCGTTGGGACACCACAACAGTGCAGGATATAATGACCCCGGTCAACAAGTTGAAAATAGCCTACCCAAATCAAGATGTCTTAAGTCTGCTGCATCAGATGGAAGAGACAGACCACATGCCAGTAGTAGAGGGGGGAAAGATTATCGGCATGGTAAATCGAGATGACCTAAATCGCTTTCTTCGTATACAAACTGCATTAGGAACGAAATTAAGGTTCTGAACTAATTGACACTACTTGCCTTTTTATTTTATCATTAGTTCCTCTGTGAGTAATATTTCTAATCCGGATCCTATGCTGGCGGAGGTAGCCGCTGATTTCTTAGTTAGCTTACCTCCGCAAAATAGAGAAAAGGCACAGGAAAAAGTATATAAATTTATCCGCTGGCTTGGCCTACACAGAAAAGTAAATGCGCTTAGTCCTCTTGATATAGCTGGCTACACTGAGCAAATCACACCTTCAGAAACAAAGGCGGTTAAGTCTTTTCTTACTTATATCCATAGAAAGGGATTCAGTAAAGTAAATTTAGCTGTACACCTCCGAGTGAAAAAAACATCACACAAGGCCACTCTACTTCGGCAAATTCCTCAAACTCAGACTACTCTAACCACCCAAGGGCATGCCAAACTAGAAGCAGCATTAGCCAAGCTAAAGAGTCAGCGCTCCGATGTTACTGAAGAAATACATAAAGCAGCGGCCGACAAAGACTTCCGAGAAAATGCTCCTTTGGAAGCAGCTCGGGAATATAAGTCACATTTAGAAGGAAGAATCCAAGAACTAGAAGCAACCTTAAAATCAGCCACAGGCATAGATGAAAGCCAAGGCACATCGAAGATAAGAATTGGAGCCACCGTAGAGCTTTACGACTTATCATCAGGCAAACAGCTCTGCTATGTTTTGGTTGACCCCCGGGAAGCCAATCCAACTAAGGGCAGAATTTCAATTGCCTCACCTACAGGCAAAGCCCTTTTAGGTAAAGGAAGGGGGCAAACAATCGAAGTTACCGCTCCGGCAGGCACATTCCTCTACCGTATTAAAGAAATTCGTTCCTCGCATCATGAGGAGTATACCATTGGTTAAACCCTGCCCAAAAAGTTATTTTTCCTTTGCCATTCGCTTGAGCTCGTAAAGCTTGGTAATGGCTTCCAAGGGTGACATGGAATCTATATCAAGCTTGGCAATCTCATTAGCTAATAAGGAGTCTTTAGGGAAGAGTGAGAGCTGCTGTGCTTTCCGTCGGGGAATCTTGCTTTCCTTAGAAGCACGGCTTTCCAGCTCGGCTAAGACCTCTTGAGCTCGATTAATTACCGATCTTGGCAAGCCAGCTAGCTGAGCCACATGGATACCATAACTCCTATCAGTACCTCCGGGAATAACTTTATATAAGAAGATAACTTTGTCTCCCTCCTCAGCTACAGCCACGTTAAAGTTCTTCACCCTGGGCAAGGTATTAGCTAAATCCACCAATTCATGATAGTGAGTAGCAAAAAGAGTCTTTGTGCCCAGCTTAGGATGACTATGAATAAACTCAGCTGCCGCCCAAGCAATGGAAAGCCCATCATAAGTGCTTGTGCCTCGGCCAATTTCATCCAGGATGACCAAAGACCGAGGAGTAGCATTATGCAAAATGTTTGCCGTCTCAGTCATCTCTACCATAAAAGTAGACTGTCCAGCAGCTAAATCCTCCTGGGCGCCAATTCTGGTAAAGATGCGGTCAACAATGCTAATAGTGGCTGATTCAGCAGGAACGCAGCTGCCTATTTGAGCTAAGAGAACCATCAAAGCTACCTGTCTCAGGTAAGTAGATTTCCCCGACATGTTTGGTCCAGTAAGTATGATAAGTTGATTATCATTATTATTTAAATAAGTATCGTTAGGAACAAAGTTATCGCTGCCTATGCTCCTCTCCACCATAGGATGACGCCCTGCCTTGATATCTATAATATCCTCGGTGGTCAACGTGGGTCTAACATAGCCATGTCTTGCTGCTACTTCGGCAAGGCTACAGAAAACATCAGTTTGAGCCACGGCCCTGGCAGTAGCCAATACCTGCTCAGCAACAGCACCTATTTGCTGACAAACTTGTCGGAAAATAGTAGCCTCTAGCTCAGCAATCTTTTCCTGCGCACTGAGAATGAGCGATTCATATTCCTTGAGTTCAGGAGTAAAGAACCTTTCCGCTTCTGCCAATGTCTGCTTGCGAATATAATCGGAGGGAACCAGATTGAGATTGGCTCGAGACACCTCAATATAGTAGCCAAACACTCTATTGTAACCTACCTTTAAGGATTTAATCCCCGTGCGTTGCCTTTCCCTCTGCTCCACACTAGCCAGGTATTGCTTGGCCTCTTTTGAACTGCGACGAAGCTCGTCTAGCTCAGCAGAAAAACCTTCTTTTATTACTCCACCTTGCTCAAAATCTCCAGGCTCATCAGCAATAGATTGACCAATTAAATGCACCATGTCAGGGCAAGATTTCAATTCGGCAGTCAACCAATCTACAGAGTCCCCCACTTCCATTGCTTCTTTCAGTTCAGGTATTTTTTCTAAGCTACCACGTAGTGTTATCAGCTCCCTGGGCATGACTTTGCCACCTCTCACTCGATTGATCAGTCTTTCTAAATCAGCAACATCTGCCAGAAGTGTCACAGCTTTATGACGGGCCAAAGTGTGGTGATAAAACCAGGCCACAGCTTCTTGCCGCTGATTCAATTCTGTTATGTCAACAAGAGGATGACCCAACCAATTTTTGAGCCACCTGCCACCCATAGCCGTCCTGGTTAAGTCAATAATAGAAAGAAGCGAGTTACCAGTCTCTCCCCACCTGCCACCTTGAAAGAGCTCCAGATTGCGGCACGTCTGCCCATCAATAATCATAAAGGAATCTGTGGAATAGGTAGCCAGACCAGTTAGCTGTGATAAGGCTTCCTTTTGGGTCTCTCCCACATAATGGATTAATGAGCCAGCAGCCCTTATGGCTAAAGGCAAACGAGCGCAGCCATAGCCTTCCAGAGTGGCCACGCCAAAATGTTCCAGCAAAGTTTCTTGAGCCACCTCCAAGTCAAACCAGTAATCATCAAGTTGAGTTACAGCGGCTGACAAAGATTCAGGAAACTCTATCATTCTGAGCCCTGTGGGCGAAGAATCTGGGATAAGAATCTCGCTGGGCTGAAGTCTTTCCAATTCACAAGAAACCCTGTCAGCAGGAAGCTGAGTAGTAGCAAACTCGCTCGTGGTTATATCAACATAGGCAACCCCCGCCTTCTCACCTTCAATAACCAAGCTGGTCAGATAGTTATTGCTCTTACTTTCAAGCAGGTTAGGCTCGACCACTGTCCCCGGCGTCACTACACGAATGACATCTCTGTCTACCAACCCTTTGCCTGGAGGGCTAAGCTGCTCACAAATGGCTACCTTATAACCGCGGTTAATGAGCCTGGCTAAATAATTATCCAGAGCATGATGAGGTATCCCAGCCATGGGCACCTTATGCCCTTTACCCATCTCTCGCGCGGTCAAAACAATATCTAACTCCCGTGAAGCGACCTTGGCATCCTCATCGAAGGTCTCATAAAAATCGCCTAGCCGAAAGAAGACTATGGCTTCAGGGTGCCTTTGCTTAACCTTGAGATATTGTCGCCTGAGTGGTGTTATGGTCATCAATTAGTATTTTACTAGCTATTGAGGAACATATAAAGCCTGCTTGATTGGTAACCCTGCCTGTCATTCTAAACTTCCCTCTTTGTCATTGCGAGCGAAGCGAAGCAATCTGGAGACCCTTCCCTGCCATTCAATGTAACAATTAAACGCCCTATATAAAGTTTCATTTCAACAAAAACAGCCAAAGAGGTATAATGTTGATGTATCAAGGGAGTTAAAAACTGGCACCTCACTGTAGAGTGGAAAGGAAATTTCGTATATACTGAAGTTAGTCGACATTTTGGTTCAAGAAGGGAGTGTTTTCTATGGCAAAGATAGAAATTGATCTTGGAATCCTCATGAACTCCTGTTTCGTTATAATGCCATTTAGTCCAACTTGTCAGACAGAATATGAGAGGATAATTCGACCAGCTGTGGAAGCTGTAGGATTAGCATATATGCGTGCTGATGAAATATATTCTAGACCTCAAATAACAGCGGATATTTGGAAATCCCTCAGGTCTGCGAGGGTTGTTATCGCTGAACTCACTGGCAGGAACACAAATGTATTCTACGAAGTTGGTCTTGCTCATGCTCTCGGGAAACCCGCTATCATTATCACAAGAAATGAGGATGATGTTCCTTTTGATCTTAAAGCCCTTCGGTATCTTTACTACAACACAGATGACCCATTTTGGGGTGAAAATCTGAAGAAAGCTCTAATTGATATGCTTCAGAATCTACTCAAGGAAAAAGAGTATGGGACTGTATTTGAAAGCATTACATTTGAGGGGGAAATCGAATACAAAGAAAAAGAGATTCTTCCTCCTCGGGAGGTAGGAGTTGGGAAGCCATCTTATGACTTAACAGGTGTCTGGCAAGGAATAATGGAAACGGGAGACATCTCCTATAACTGCAATTTACACCTCCTCCAGAAAGGGGATAGCCTTTCCGGAACGATGATAGTATCTTTCATTACAGATGATCAACTTACAATAGTACAGCAGGTTATGGCGGGGGAAATTAAAGATGATGTTGTGAGTTTCTACGGCGTTTCGTACTCATATTTGCAACAAGGAGCATCTTCAAAATACCAGCTTGCTACCTTTCTGGGAAAAATATCCACCAAAGGAAATGAAATATCAGGGGCGACTGAGGATAAACCGGGGAACAAAGGAGTATTTTCATTTAAAAAAGAAGCTTTTGAGCGCAATACATCGCCTAACAGCGGATAAAAGGGAAATCAAAGATTTCCCCAAATTCGCGTATCGGCGAACTTCTTTTATCCGCGAACCGTTAGGCGACATTGGGTTCTGGATCAAGAATGAAACCTCTATGGTATAAAGTGTAGGTAGGGTGAACTATATCCGGGAGTAAGATAAGGTTTTTGCCGTGCCAAGAGAAATTGAGATTTCTGTTAAGGAAAAATTTCGTGATTTGGTTGACGAAGTCTGGGTGCGAAGAATAACTCAGCATGTCCTTAAGGCTGAGGGTGTAGCATCTCCACTAGAGATAAGCCTAGTTTTCACAGACTCTGAAACAGTGCAAAGACTCAATCGAGACTATCGAGGTGTGGATGAGCCCACGGATGTGCTTGCCTTTTATATGCTTCCTGGCAAAACCACAAACAACCTTCCCTTCATCCTCCCCCCCGACGGCATAACTCGCCTAGGAGAAATAATCATTTCTTATCCCCAGGCAGTGGAGCAAGCCAAGAAACAAGAGCACTCCGTTGCGCAAGAACTGGCACTGCTAATTATCCACGGGATACTTCACCTTCTGGGATATGACCATGAGAAACCAGAGGAAGAAGCCAAAATGCGAACCAGGGAAAAAGAGCTTTTAGAGAAAGTTGCTTAAGGAACAGAATAGTGAGCAAGTTCTGGCGTTGTTGGTACCACTGGGCAATGATATACTTCGGTAAGGTAAATAGAAATGGCAAGGATAGATGGTCGGGGCAATAACGAGCTTCGTCCCGTGCTTATAACGCTGGGCTACCAGAATTTTGCTGAAGGCTCAGCTTTGATAGAGCTGGGAAAGACAAGGGTGTTGTGCTCTGTAAGCATGGAGGAAAGAGTACCGCATTTCCTTAAAGGCAGCGGTCAAGGTTGGATTACTGCTGAGTATGCCATGTTGCCTCGCTCCACCCTTACCCGCACACCACGCGATAAAACAGGAGGAAGAAACCAAGAAATCCAGCGCCTTGTAGGTCGCAGCTTAAGAGCGGCAACTAACTTATCAGCCCTGGGAGAGAGGACTTTCGTTGTAGATTGTGACGTGCTGCAAGCTGATGGTGGTACCAGAACAGCAGCCATCACCGGTGGATATGTGGCTCTATTTCAAGCTTTCCATAATCTGAGAAAACAAGATGTTCTGCCATTTATGCCCTTACGTAGAATGATAGCTGCTACCAGTGTTGGCATTGTGAATGGTGATACGCTGCTTGACCTCTGCTACGAAGAAGATTATCGAGCTGAAGTTGATTTTAATATAGTCATGACCGATAAAAACGAGTTTGTAGAAATTCAAGGAACCGCTGAAGGTAAGCCTTTCTCTAAAGAAGTCGCTGACTCGTTGCTCTCCCTGGCCCAGCAGGGAATAGAGAAATTATTTAGAATCCAAAAGGAAACCCTGAGAGCTTTACCCTAGGAAAGCAGCAATATATAGTGAGTGGAGCGGATTAGAATGGGTTGTGTGTAAAAATGAGGAGAAAGGACAAAGAAATCAAAGATAAAGATGTAATAGAATCTATAATAAAAAGAGCCACTGTTTGCAGAATTGGTTTATGTGAAAATAATGTGCCATATATAGTTCCTCTCGTTTTTGGTTATAAGGATAATTGCCTGTATTTTCATTCTGCCCCCAAAGGCAAGAAAATTGACCTCATTAAACACAATAATAATGTCTGCTTTGAGCTAGACACTGATCTGCAATTAGTAAAATCAGAAACCGCCTGTAGCTGGGATATGAAATATTATAGCGTTATCGGTTTTGGGAAAGCTTTTTTCGTTGATGACCTCGAGGGAAAGAGAAAGGCGCTAGACATTATTATGGAACACTACTCCGATAATCCATATGAGTATACTGTAAATGAAATTAATAAAGTGACAATTATCAAAGTTAAGATAGACAGTATGACTGGGAAAAAGTCAGGATATTGATAGCACGCCTTCTAAGGACGAGCCTGTCCATTGCCGAAAATAATCCATTTATAGCTGGTGAGCTCCTTAAGAGCCATAGGACCACGGGCATGAAATTTCTGGGTGCTTATACCTATCTCAGCGCCTAAGCCAAACTGCCCCCCATCGGTAAAGCGAGTGCTGGCATTAGCATAAACGCAGGCAGCGTCAACTTCGTTTAGGAATCTCATTGCCGCTGAGTAGTCCTCAGTGAGTATGGCTTCAGAATGTCCTGAGCCGTATCTTTCAATATGCTCTAAAGCTTCATCTAGGGAATCAACCACTTTAATGGCTGCCTTTAGCGATAAGTACTCCTTCCCCCAATCCCCCTCCACTGCAGGGACCAATTTCAAAGAGGGAATAGGCTTAAGGATAGCCATAGCTCGCTCACCACAGTGCATCTCCACTCCAGCCTTTGCCCATTCTTTAGCTATAGCTGGTAAGTAAGCTTGAGCCACTTGGCCATGGACTAAAAGGCAATCCAGAGCATTGCACACGGTAGGACGTTGAACTTTGGCGTTATAGACAATGGCCACAGCCTTGGTAAGGTCAGCGCTTTTATCCACATAGGTATGGCAAACACCTATCCCACCGGTGATTACCGGCATAGCGGCATTCTCGGAAATAAGCTTTATCAATCCAGCACCGCCGCGTGGAATTATCAAGTCAATCACCCCCTTCATTCGCAGTATGTGGTTGACCAAGGCTCGCTCCGTAGATTGGATAAATTCAATTGCTCCTTGAGGCACACCAGCATCCAGGCAAGCTTGCTGAGCTACCCTGGCCAGTGCACTATTGGAATTTATGGCTTCTTTACCACCACGAAGGATAACAGCGTTGCCCGATTTAAGACACAAGCTTGATATATCTATAGTAACGTTGGGGCGACTCTCATATATAGCTCCGATAACCCCCAGGGGGACTCTTTTTTTTCCTATTTGCAAACCATTGGGTAAGGTTCGCATCTCAAAAACCTCACCTACAGGGTCAGGCAAGGCAGCCACTGTCCTCACATCCCGTGACATATCTTCCAAACGACTTGGTGATAACAGAAGCCTATCGAGCATGGCTTCGTTCATTCCCGAAGCTTTAGCCTCTCCGTAGTCAATTCTATTGGCAGCCAGAATTTCATCTTTCTTAGTGATAAGAGCTTCAGCGATGTTAAGTAAAGCTTTATTCTTAGTTTCCGTAGAAAGGAAGGCGAGCCTTCTTGAAGCTGCTTTAGCTTCCTTCCCCTTTTCCTCCAGTTCTCTTATAGCTAATTCCATTCTCTCCTCTGTATCGTATCATTTGTACATATATCTGTCCATCTTTAATCTCAGTAACTTTTAGGATAATATTTATTTTAAGGCGATTCGCCCTCTTGCCAATAAGTTATTTTTAGTATATGCTTAAACAAATTTCTCGGACGGGAGGTGGAACCATTGGAAAAAAGTTCATTCCCAAAATGTCAGAAGTGCGGTAAAGGAGACTTAGTACCCCTCTCCGACTTCGGTAGTCAAGGAGCAGCAATTCACTACAAGGCCTGGGTATGCACTAATCCTGATTGCAGCTACAATATCAAAATCAGGAATGGTGAAGTATACCTGAATGAACCCATCCTCAGCGGTGAGCTTCGCACTCGCACCCGCTGAAGGTTAGTCTATCAATAGTAGATTTGCCTCAATTAAGTCGACTGGCTGGATTGGCGATTGATTTCTTTTTCCCACGCCGTTGTGTCGGCTGTGGGAAAGTAGGTAGTTTTCTGTGCTCTGATTGCTGTGGAAAATTACCAAAATTGCTAGCACCGCTTTGTCCCAAATGTGGCAGACCTCAGGCTAGTGGCATTTTATGCCCCAGTTGCTGGCAACTACAAACGGAAATCGATGGCATCCGTTCTCCGTATCGCTTTGATGAAGTGATACGCAAGGCTATTCATCAGCTAAAATACCATAATTTAAAGGCGATTTCCTTTTGCTTAGCTGAACTATTGGCTGATTATTTGCAGTCAAATTCCTTGCCTGGCGAAGCTATTGTTCCAGTACCTCTCCATCCACGGCGGTTAAGGGAGCGAGGTTATAACCAATCAAGCCTTCTGGCTCGGGAATTGGGTAAGCTCACAAACTTGCCTGTGATTGAAGACTGCCTTATTCGAGTTAAAGAAGCACAACCTCAGGTAAAAGCGTCTAACGTAGAAGAGCGACAGAGGAATGTAATCCATGCCTTTATGTGTCAGAATGAAAAGGTGAGTGATAAACAGATTATCATTATTGATGATGTATGCACTTCTGGAGCTACCCTGGAGTCCTGTGCTTC
>JAUWHW010000001.1 GCA_030605665.1 Dehalococcoidia bacterium
CAGGAAGAAGCTCAAATGAGGGCGCACCATTACGTAGATGCTGGTGCAGATGCAATTCTTATCCATTCAAAGTCAGAGGACCCTCAGGAAATCATTGAATTTGTAAATAATTGGGATCAAGATATTCCACTAGTTGTAATACCTACAACTTATCCTACCCTTAAGGAAAAAGACATAAAAGAGCTTGGGAAAATTAAGATGGTTATCTATGCCAATCATGGCCTTAGAGCTTCCATAAAGGTGATGGAGGCAGTTCTTAACAAAATTAGAAAAGATGGGGGAATTTATGATTTGGATGAATTGATTGTTCCTCTGAATCATGTTTTTGATTTGCAGGATGTTCCTCAAGTGAAAGAAAATGAAAGGAGGTTTCTAAAATAAGATAGAAATGGTTGATGATATAACTAATCTTCCACAACTGAGTGTAACAAGGAAAGGAGTTTAAGATGAATAAATCCGCAAAATTAAGAGAGCTGTTTGCTAAAAAGGATTTAATAAGAATAGTCGGAGCTCATGATGGACTCAGCGCTAAACTGGTGGAGTTAAGTGGGTTCGATGGTGTTTGGGCCAGTGGTCTTGAAATTTCCGCCTCTTATGGAGTTCCAGATGCAAGTCTCATTTCTATGTACCAGTTCTTGGAAGCAGCTCGTTCAATGAATGAAATTGTGAGCATACCTATTATTGCAGATTGTGATACTGGCTTTGGAAACGCAATTAATGTGATGTATATGGTTAAAAGATACGAAAAAGCAGGGATTGCAGCTGTCGTGATAGAAGAAAAGAAATTTCCTAAACAGCACAGTTTTCTTGCTGGAGGGAGGCAGGAATTACTAAGAGTTGAGGAGTTTGAAGGGAAAATAAAGGCAGCAAAAGCTGCTCAAAACAATGCTGATTTTATGGTAATTGCTCGTATAGAGGCATTGATAGCTGGCTGGGGGCAGGAAGAAGCCCAAATGAGAGCACATCATTACGTAGATGCTGGTGCAGATGCAATTCTTATCCATTCAAAGTCAGAGGACCCTCAGGAAATCATTGAATTTGTGAATAATTGGGATAAGGATATTCCACTCGTTGTAGTGCCCACAGCTTATCCTAGTCTTAGAGAAAAAGAAATAAAAGAGCTCGGGAAAATCAAGGTGGTTATCTATGCCCATCAGGGCTTTAGAGCTTCCATAAAGGCGATGGAGGCAGTTCTTAACAAAATTAGAAAAGATGGGGGAGTTTATGATTTGGGTGAATTGATTGTTCCTGTGAATCATGTTTTTGATCTGCAAGACGTTCCCCAAATGAAAGAAAATGAAAGGAGGTTTTTAAGATAGGATAGTTTAGAAATAACAAAGACGGTGATAAATAAGATGAGTTCTTCACAGCTAAGAGTAGGTTTTCTTGGATTTGGCGAAGCAGGATATAGATTAGCTAAAGGTTTAGGATTAGCTGGTTTGGAGCAAATTACTGCTTATGATAAGTTCTGGGATACTCCCCCATATAATGAGCTAATCCAAAGTCGAGCAAAAGACGCCAAGGTGGAGGTGCTGTCAGCTGTCCAGAAATTAGCTAGCTGTAGTGATTTTATATTATCCACAGTAACTGTTTCCGTGGCAAAGGAGGCAGCTGAGCAAATAGCAGCCTTTTTGAAAAAAAATCAGATTTATGTAGATATGAATTCTTGCTCTTCTCGTACAAAACAGGATATTGCTTTGATTATCAATGAGTCGGAAGCAAAATTTGTAGATGCCGCTGTGATAGGAGCTGTTGCCTCTTATGGGCATAAAGTTCCTATCCTGGCTTGTGGAGACGGGGCAGCAGAGTTCCGGTCAAAGATGAGTAGCTATGGTATGAATATACGTTGTATTGAAGGAAATCCTGGAAGTGCCGCTGCTGTAAAGATGTTATGTAGTATATATACGAAGGGATTGGAAGCTTTGCTAATAGAGACTTTAGTTGCTGCCTATAGGTATGACACATTGGACCTTGTACTAGATTTAATAGCTGAAGCTACAGAAGGAAGACCTTTTAAAGAAACTGTAAATAGACTCATAACAACAGATGTTATTCATGCCACAAGAAGGGCAAGTGAGATGAATGAGGTTATTGCTACCTTAAACGAGGTAAACATTGAGCCAGTTATGTCAAAAGCTACTAGGACTAAATTGGAACAATCTGTAAAGCTACATTTGAGGGAATACTTTAAAGATAAAATCCCAGAAAAATATATAGAAGTACTTAAAGCAATTAGTTCTTTAAGTTCTTAACAGTAATGATGCCCTGCCTTGGCGAGGGTAGCTTTTGCTTTCACTACCCTCTTGGGGACGTCCTCCGGCTTTTCCCCAGCAACACACACTGGGTTTTGCCTCACTTGGTCCCACAAGGCAAATTTGTAGGATAATAATTAAATGAGAATTAAAATTGCTATAGTTAAATGTCTCTGGTCTACTGGAATTAGGCCAATCTTTACTTAGTCTTAAGAGCTTGGGAGTTCACGCAAGTAAAATAAGTCTGCTCTAGTAGAAAACCTGTTTTTTAGATGTCCTATTGCGTGAGTGGTAACGAATCAATGAAACCAGGATTATGGTCAAGGCGCTATGCGACTCTCTTCTTTGTATGGTTAACTTGCGGTTCTTTTTACCTTTGTCGTTTAAATATGTCAGCCGTGATCCCACTTGTCATGGAAGATTTAAAGTTCAGTCATTTCCGAGTCGGTTTTATCATGTCTGGTTTTTTTATAGCCTATGCATTAAGTCTAGTTCCTGCTGGTTATTTAAGTGACCGGTTTGGCTCCAAAAGGGTGATTACGATTGGTGGTCTTCTATCTGCTTTATCCAATTTTTTTTTCAGCCGTAGCACTCGCCTGTATCATCTTTTCTCTTTTCAAATCCTTAATGGAATCAGTCAAGCTGGAGTTGGGGGAGCGTCTATCAAATTAGTTGGTGACTGGTTTCCCAAATCAGGGCGAGCCACTGCTTTGGGAGTCTTATTCAGCTATGTACCAGCCTTTACCGTGATTTCTTATTGGCTTTCTTCGTTTTTAGGGGAATCGTTTGGATGGAGGTCCGCCTTTTTTGTGCCTTTTGTTATTTTATCTTGTATGGCGCTCATATACTTTAGGGTTATTCGAGATTCGGCAGAAGATGAACAATCGATACAAACTGGAAAGGACAAGGGTTCTGATTTTCCCGCCTCAACACTTTCAGCTGCCAGTATAAAAACGGAAATCTTGTCCAACAGACAATTGTGGCTTTTAGGTGCTTGTCTTGGTGGAGTAACCTTTATAGGGTACACTTATTTGATGTGGTTACCTACTTTCCTGTTTGAGACCTTTGATATCACTATTATTAAAGCAGGAATGTTTTCCAGTATATATCCACTTTTGGGCATACCTGCTCGATTTACGATAGGTTGGATTTGTGATTTTTATTTTCACAGCAGAAAAAAGATTCTAATTATAACAGCTTTGATAGGCGTTACAATTCTATGTTTTATATTGTCTAATGTCTCTTCATTTTTATGGACTATCTTAATACTGAGCTGTATTGGTTTTTTAGTTCAACTCACTGTGCCACTAATTTTCGCACTCCAGACGGATGTTACTCCTAGAAGATTTATCGGTACCGGGGCGAGCTTTGTTAATGGCATAGGTAGTATTGGCAGTATAGTGGCTATGGTGGGCCCTGGTTTTATTATTGACGTGTTCCATTCATATCAAGTTTTATTTATGATTTTGTCAGGTGCAGCTCTTGGCGCAGTCATCAGTGTGTTTTTTGTTCCACAAGGAAAGGAATTGAGGAGTGAACTGTAGTATGGATAGCTGATCCTTGATAACGCCCTGCCTTGGCAAGGGTAGCTTTTCCTTTCATTGCTCTTTTGGGTATTACTCGCAGGCTTTTACTAGCAGCACACACTGGGTTTCGCAGCCTTGCTAATCCCACGAGACAGGGCTTGTAAGCAAAATAGGTTCACTCTAACCGGGCGGGCCTATTTTTTTAAATGCCAATGATAGGGAGGTATCAACCTCCTTATAGCAAAAAAGAAAAGTTCCTGCCACTAGCCACTTCTTCCGAGTAACACATTAAGTAAGCTGATAGCAATGATGGTAACTAAATCCATTATCAGCCTCTAGATACCGCAAAGTAATGGGGTAGGATTCCATCACCTTGCTACTATAACTCTAATGGTTATCCATATAGGTGTAAATCTAAAGTCTTATTCAGTTAAGAAGTCTATCAGCTCTAGTGCCTTCTCAGATTGCTTGCCGCTTTGGCTTAAAATGACTTCTAATCTGAAACGGTTATGTAATCTTTTATTTTGTTAAACGTCCCCTCGCCGATGCCCTCTACCTGGAGCAGTTCCTCAATGCGTTTGAAGGAGCCGTTTTCATTGCGGTAATCCACGATAGCCTGGGCTCTGGAAGGGCCTATCCCTGGCAATGCTTCAAGAAGCCAGGCTTCTGCTCGATTGATGTCTACTTTTTGAGGGAGGCTGGCTTTACCTTCTCGCGGAATGTAAATTTTGATATTATCTAGGTCAGCGTCAGTTTCAATGCCGACGCTTGAAAGAAGAGCCTGTATAGTGTCGTCTTCTTTCAGGGGATAGAATCCAGGGTTAGCTACAGCGCCACCAATGTAAACCTCACCGCTTAGCTGTGGAGGCGCTGGTTGGGATAGAATGATTTCTACAGGTTGGCTCTTACTGTGCTTGACTAGTAGCATCACACCGCCAACTATTATGGCAATGACCAGGAAAACTGTTATAAATAGGTAAAATCTATCGCTGCGGCTCATAGTGCTACTCCTTTCTCAGAGGACGTTTAATTATTACTCTGACCCTGAACGAAGTGAAAGGGAAAGGCCCCTTAGATTCTTCGCTACGCTCAGAATGACAGGAGACGAAGGGCTCAGAATGACAAGCAGGATTGTTAAACATTTCCTTCTTTGGCAAATTGCTCCCTCTGTATTGTAATGGTAAAATTTCTACATGGCAAAAGATTCCAGAACGATAACTGTTAATCGCAAAGCTTATCATGACTATCATATTCAGGAAAGCCTTGAAGCGGGCATTGTGCTTAAGGGTTCTGAGATTAAGTCCATCAGAGCTGGCAAAGTGAACTTGCGTGATGCCTATGCCAAGCCAGAAAATGGAGAGCTATGGCTACATAACAGTCACATTGCCTCCTATGATGCTGCCAGCTATAATACGCACGAGCCAACCAGACCTCGCAAGCTTTTGCTTCATAGGAAGGAGGTTGACAGCCTTGCAGGCAAGGTGATGCAGCGAGGTTTGACTTTAGTGCCTTTGAAGCTGTATATTAAACATGGAATTGCTAAAATAGAGCTGGGGGTGGCTAAAGGGAAAAAGGTTTACGATAAGCGTGAGGCTATTGCTCGCAAGGAGGCGGAGAGGAAAATAGAGCGAGCGCTGAAGTTTGAGAGGAGGTATAAGAAATGACTAGCAGTGAAAAGTTTACTATATCGGGAAGCCAGCTGGTGGAGAAAATTAAGCAACTCGTACACGAAGGGAATATCAGGAGAGTCCGTTTGTTACATGAAGGGCGACCTTTGATAGACATTCCATTGACTGTTGGTGTTCCTGTAGCTGGAGCTACACTCTTAGCAGCTCCAGTGTTAGCTGCACTGGCAGCAATTGCCGCTCTGGTCACAAAGTGCACAGTTGAGGTTGAAAAGGTAGAAGATAACGAACCGAGCGATGAAGCTGAGGCTGTTTAAAAACGTAGTGCGCGGCTTTAGCCTCGTGCACGACCCTAAAGGGTCGCACTACGAAAATCTTGGGGGTGAAGATTATTAAAACTGGATGAGCTGAACTCAGTTTTGAAGCTAAGGCAAAATTAAACGGCCTCAAGCTTAAAGGGAGGTGATAGGAAGGCAAGGTTAGCAATCTGGGGGCGCGTGGCTTCGACAGGGGAAGGCCTACAGAATTGCAAGCTGAGGTGCCACTAACCTCATAAAACAAGTGGCAAAAAACAACTGCCGAACCAGTTTACGCTTAAGGTTCACGCCTAACCTGATCTCTCCTCGAAGGTTGGGATTGGGTGTCATAAAGTCGGGGTGCGCTGGTCTGGATGCCAATAGAGGCTGGCTAAGAAAAATTGGCTGGTTTAGCTGGATTCGGTCAGCAGATGAAAGCTAGATGAGATAAAAGGAGCTGACTAAGCTTGTAGGATATTCTGGCAACCTTCTTCTGGACGGGGAGTTCGACCCTCCCCCGCCTCCACCATAGGAAAACCAAAGGCTTCCTTCGAGATTAAGGAAGCCTTTTAACTTTGCTGCAGGATAGCAATGGCAATTGCTATTTCCCCTTTTTCTGGTAGTCAGGACACCAAGTAGCATTGGGACGCTCAGGGCGGTGGCAAGCACTGCGCCAGTTCCACTTGCAACTGTCGCATAGGAAAATATTCATTCCCAAGGCTTTCTTCACTCTAAGCTTAATTTTATCTATCCAGCTTGGTCCTTCAGTGCTCACAGAGAGATTATAGAGCCTTAGTCCGTGAGAAGGCAATAACGTGAGACGCAAATTGGCCTTATTGGCACTATTTTAATTAGGTGATGGAAGGAACGTAGTTGGAAGCAAAGAAGTCTACATCTCTTTGGATAAAGAGGTGAGGAATTCAGCGTTGTTTCTTGTCTTGGCCAGTCTTTCCAGCACCTTTTGTGTTGCCTCGCTGGGGATAGGGGAATCACTAGCTAGCATGTTGACTATACGCCTGAGCAACCACACCTGTTTTAAAGTATTTTCGTCCAGCAGAAGCTCTTCCCTTCTGGTGCCACTGGGCGTGATATTTATAGCTGGGAAAACTCTTTTCTCAGCTAATTTTCTATCCAAGTGAAGTTCCATATTGCCTGTTCCCCTAAATTCTTCATATATAAGGTCATCCATGCGGCTACCGGTGTCTACCAGGCATGTGGCAATGATGGTTAGGCTGCCACCCTCGTCAGTATTGCGAGCAGCGCCAAAGAAACGCTTGGGGGGATATAGAGCTGCTGAGTCAATACCGCCAGATAGAGTGCGTCCGCTAGCAGGCATAGCCAAATTGTAAGCTCGAGTGAGGCGAGTGATACCGTCGAGGAGGACAACTACATCTTTACTCATCTCTACCAATCTTTTAGCCCTCTCCAGGGCCAAGTCAGCCACTCGGGTCTGGGTTTCCACTGGTTCATCGAAGGTAGCGGCTATAACCTCAGCTTCCACTGACCTTTTCATATCGGTAACCTCCTCAGGTCTTTCCCCGATGAGGCAAACCATGAGGTGGATATCGTTGTAATTTGTGGTAATGGCATTGGCAATTTTCTTGAGGAGCACAGTTTTGCCCGCCTTGGGTGGGGAGACGATAAGCCCTCTTTGTCCCCTGCCTATGGGCGATACCATGTTAATCAGGCGTGTGGACAACTCATTTGATGTCGTTTCCAGGTTGATGAGCTTATTGGCGAAAGTGGGTGTTAACGAAGTGAAATTGTGGCGTTGTCTTGCTAGCTCGGGGTCAAGTCCATTTATACTTTCCACTCGAAGCAAGCCATAATATTTCTCACTCTCCTTTGGAGGTCTGGCTTGCCCACAGATGTAGTCGCCATCTCTTAGATTGAAGCGGCGAATCTGAGAATTGGATACATATACATCGTTAGAACTGCGCAGAAAGCCATCCTGACGCAGGAAGCCATAGCCCTCAGGCATGGTCTCCAGTACGCCAGCCAAGAACAGATTTCCCTGCTGCTCTGCCTGTGATTTGAGGATATGGGTGACAAGCTCTGACTTCTTTAAGGCAGAGTAGCCAGTGATTCCTTGCTTTTTAGCTAATGCCTCCAGTTCGTCACGATTTTTACTTTCCAGTTCAGCCATGCTCATCATGATAACCTCCTTAGCTTCCCACCAATTTGCGATTTTGTATGGTCTCTACAATCTTTTCCTCTCCCATTACCTTTCTCCAATCCTGTATGAATCGCTTGACGCCGATGTCGGTTAAGTGATGCTGTATCATTTGTAATAGTACTCTGTATGGCACAGTAGCTATGTGTGCACCAGCTTTAGCTGCCATAATGCAATGTTGGGGATGCCTGATGCTGGCGGCTATAACTTGAGTAGGTAGTTGATAATAGTGTAGAAATTGTGCGATGTCAAGTACTACTTTCATGCCATCCTCACCAATGTCATCAAGTCTGCCCACGAAGGGGCTTATAAAGGTAGCTCCTGCTGCTGCTCCCAGCAAAGCCTGGTTTAAGGAGAAGCATAAGGTGAAGTTTACCTTTATGTTTTCCTTGGCTAGCACTGATGTAGCTTTCACTCCTTCAAGATTGGCTGGTATCTTAACTACAATATTATCTGCCCACTTAGCTATTTCTCTAGCTTCAGCTATCATTCCTGGTGCATCCTGACTTAATACCTCGGTGGACACTGGACCGGGGAAAACAATGGAGCAGATCTCCCTAACCAGTTCTTGATAATCAACCTTGCCCTCTTTAGAGACAAGACTGGGATTGGTAGTCACTCCGCTGATTATTCCCAATTCTACCCCGTGGCGAATATGGTCTATATTGGCAGTATCCAAGAATAAGCGCATTGCTCCCCCTTAACCTTAATTTATAGGTAAGCTTGTCTGAGCACCTTCAGTGAGTGTTTCTTTGGCTATCCCAATGAAATCTACAAACAATGGGTGGGGACAGTCAAGTCGAGATTTAAATTCAGGGTGAAATTGGCAGGCTATCATCCAGGGATGATCCCTGAGTTCAGCGATTTCTACCAGTTCCCCATCCGGTGATAGCCCACTGGCTATCATTCCAGCCTTTTCCAACGGTTGGCGAAAAGCATTATTGAATTCAAAACGGTGACGATGACGCTCATAAGTTACTTCATAGCCATAAGCGTGAGCGGCTTTTGTCCCAGGCACCAAATAGCAGGGGTAAGTTCCCAGGCGCATAGTGCCACCTTTTTGATTAACGCCTCGCTGTTCGGGGAGCAGGTCAATTACGGGGTAAGGGGTGTTACGGTCAAACTCGGTGGAGTTAGCATCCTGGCTGTGAAATGCATGACGAGCGAATTCAATGACCATAACCTGCATCCCGAGACATAAACCGAGGCAAGGGATTTCTTTTTCTCTAGCGAATTTGGCTGCTTCTATCATGCCTTCAATTCCCCGGTAGCCAAAGCCGCCGGGGATGATTATCCCTTGGACTTGCCTAAGCTTATCATAATGACCATTCTGCAATTCTTCTGAATTGAGCCATTCTATCTTTACCTCACGGTTGTGAGGCAATGCTGCATGACATAATGCTTCACGCACTGAATAATAAGCATCCTGGAGCTCCACATATTTCCCCACTAGTCCAATGGTTACTGGCTCCTTAGGAGCTTTTAATCTGTTCACTATCTCACGCCAATTATCTAAATCGCTCTCCTTAGCCTCCAATCCCAGGCGGTTAAGTATGAAATCTCCTAGTCCATACTCCTCCAGCAGCAAGGGCACTTCGTAGATAGTTTCGCTGCTAACTAGCGGGATAATCGCTTCTTTACTGACATCACAAAATAGTGATATCTTGTCCTTTATTCCCTCAGATATCTCCTTATCGCTGCGGCACAGTATGATGTCAGGTTGAATGCCAATTCTTCTTAGTTCGTTCACGCTGTGTTGCGTCGGCTTGGTTTTTAGCTCGTTAGTAACAGCGATATAAGGCAAAAAAGTAACATGGATATATAAAACATTGTCCCTGCCTTCATCTTTCCTCATTTGTCTTATGGCCTCGAGGAATGGTTGCCCTTCAATATCACCCACCGTGCCACCAACCTCGACTATGACTACATCGGCTCCAGAAATTTCAGTCACTTGTCTGATGCGTCTCTTTATCTCGTTAGTTACATGGGGGACCACTTGAATGGTGCCTCCCAAAAAATCCCCTCGTCTCTCTTGAGCGATGACTGAGGAATATACCTGGCCTGAGGTGACATTAGAGGCCTGAGTTAAATCAACGCCGATGAATCTTTCATAGTGTCCTAAATCCAGATCAGTTTCGGCGCCATCCTGGGTAACGAATACCTCACCATGTTGGTAAGGAGACATTGTCCCTGGGTCAACATTAAGGTAGGGGTCAAGCTTCTGCACTGAGACAGAAATAGAGCGGCTTTTCAGTATTCTGCCAATAGAAGCTGATGAAATCCCTTTACCAACGGAACTAACTACGCCACCAGTAACAAAGATATACTTAGCCATGCCTTATTGTGGACATAAAAAAACTAGAAACCGAAGCAGTTCTTTTCACAAATGAGAAGCGAAGCTTGAATTTATTCTTATTGTAGAAAGTCTAGGTTGGATTGTCAAGTGTGAATTAGTGTTGCTGTCCAGTAAAAATGTCACCCTAATTGTTCACTGAATTTGTCACCCCCTATCGATATGCATTTTAAAAGGTCTGCGCCATGGGTGATCCGGGCCAGGCTTTGTGTGGTGAGGAGCCTTCGGCTCTAAAGT
>JAUWHW010000030.1 GCA_030605665.1 Dehalococcoidia bacterium
CCATCTCCACCTGGTTTAATACCATTAACCTTCTCTGTTCTTTTTTGTTCAATGTCACCATCTCCTTCATAGGGTGACATTTTCTCAGAACACTTAGAGGGTGACAAAATCATAGAACACCAACAGTCAAGTGTGAATTAGTTGACATTGTGCTTGTGTTTATTTATACTAACCAGCCAAAAGTTGCCCGAGTAGCGCAATGGTAGCGCAACCGACTTGTAATCGGTAGGTTAGTGGGTTCGAATCCCCTCTCGGGCTGGTGTTGGAATTTTCTAGCTACTTTGTGGTAGACTTGATGTGGGAGGGGTGCCGGAGTGGTTAATCGGAGCAGTCTGTAAAACTGCCGCCCGTTGGGCTACGTAGGTTCAAATCCTACCCCCTCCATTATTCATTATGTGGTATAATATGCCCACATAGCTCAGCAGGTAGAGCACGTTCTTGGTAAGAACGGGGTCACCAGTTCGAATCTGGTTGTGGGCTTTTAGTTAAAGGAGGTTAACAGAAAAATGGCAAAGAAAGTTTATGAACGCACTAAAGAGCATGTCAATGTGGGCACCATAGGTCATGTGGATCATGGCAAGACTACTCTAGTCTCAGCGATGACCTTGGTTTTGTCTAAAACAGGGAAGGGTTATAATGAGTTCCGCTCTTTTGAAAGCATAGATAACGCCCCTGAGGAGAAAGCCAGAGGGCTGACAATCGCTATCTCCCATCTTGAGTATGAAACTGAGAAGCGCCATTATTGTCATGTTGACTGCCCTGGGCATGCTGACTATATCAAGAATATGATAACCGGAGCGGCTCAAATGGATGGAGCTATTTTGGTAGTTGGTGCTGATGATGGACCTATGCCACAGACCAGGGAGCATGTACTTCTAGCTCGGCAAGTGGAGGTTCCTTGCGTAATGGTAGCCCTTAATAAGATAGACTTAATGGAAGATCCCGAGTTGTTGGATCTGGTAGAGATGGAGATTAGAGACTTACTCAAATCATATGGCTTTCCCGGTGACGAAGCTCCCGTCATTCGCGTGAGTGCCCTTAAATCTCTGGAATGTGGCTGTGGCAAAAGGGAATGCCCCTGGTGTGGTGGGATATGGAAGTTGTTAGATACTATAGATGCATATATCCCTATGCCGAAGCGAGATAGGGATAAGCCCTTCTTAATGCCCGTAGAAGATGTATTCAGTATCAAGGGTCGCGGAACTGTGCCCACAGGGAGGGTAGAACGTGGTGTTATCAGGCCCGGGGATGAAGTGGAGATAGTGGGATTAAGGGAGACCAAGAAAACAGTGGCGGTTAGCCTGGAGATGTTCCATAAGACGTTGAGCGGGGCAGAATCTGGTGATGCTGTTGGTGTGTTACTGCGAGGTGTGGAGCGAAATGAAGTAGAGAGAGGTCAGGTTCTAGCGGTGCCAGGCACAGTTAAGCCTCATAGTGAAGCCGAGGCCGAGGTATACATATTAAAGAAAGAGGAAGGTGGAAGGCATACTCCCTTTTTCAGTGGATATAAGCCTCAGCTCTACATCCGGACCATGGATATTACCGGGACTATCACTTTACCTGAAGGTGTCGAAATGGCTATGCCCGGTGATAGCTTAACTCACATACACGTAAAGACCATTTGTCCCGTGGCTATGGAGAAAGGATTACGCTTTGCTATCAGAGAAGGTGGTAAGACAGTAGGTGCTGGAGTAATCACTGAAGTTGGTGCCTAAACATGGCTAAGAAGGGGGGTGTACGCACAATTATTCATCTAGCTTGTAGCCAATGTCAGCAGAGAACATATACCACCGTTAAGAATAAAAAGAATGACCCACAAAGGTTGGAGTTGAAGAAGTATTGTCCACGTTGTCGTGCTCACACCCTTTATCGAGAAACAAAGTAATGTCATTGCGAGCGAAGCGAAGCAAACTGTATGACAAGTCGTGCCAAGAAAGCCAAAGTTGCCAGGCCCATTACAGCGCCAACTAAGAAGAAATCAAAACTGAGTTTCTTTGTTGGAGCCGTGGAGGAATTAAAGAAGGCGCGCTGGCCAACGAGGCAGGAGACTTTAAGGTTAAGTCTCTTGGTTCTTATTGTCTGTATTGTTGTGGGAGCTATTTTGGGTGCCTTAGATTATGGCTTCACTAGGTTGTTCACTGATTTGCTTCTAGGTGGTTGATACTCAAATGTCTAATGGACAGTGGTATTTGTTATATGTGTCTTCTGGACGCGAAGAGCGAGCTAAGAGGAACCTGGAGCAGCGCGTTAAATATATGGATGCTGGTGATAAGATATTCGATATAGTAATACCTACAATCAAAGAGATTGAGATCAGGAGTGGGAGGCGCCGTACTATGGATAGAAAAGCCTTTCCCGGGTATATTATGGTTCGCATGGAGTTGGATGAGCGTAGTTGGGATATAGTGCGTAATACTCCTGGGGTTGTTGGCTTTGTAAGCAGCGGTGTCAAGCCGGTGCCCTTAATTAAAGAAGAGGCAAATACCATCTTGCAGCGAATGGAGGAAACTCCGTCTGAGGTTAAGGTAACTTTTGAGAGAGGGGATAGTGTTCGCGTAACCAGTGGTCCCTTTATGGATTTTATTGGCAAGGTGGAGGAAGTTAACCCGGAGAAGGGAAGGGCGACAGTTATGCTATCGCTTTTTGGTAGAGAAACGCCTGTGGACTTGGACTTTTTGGGGGTGGAGAGGATATAGCACGGGTTCAAGGAGTAGTCAGCACTCAGCAGACAGCATTTAGCATCAAGCTGATAACCGATAGCTGATAGCTGATAGCTGATAGCTATAAAGGGTGTTGTAGCATGGCAAAGAAAGTTAAAGCTGTGGTTAAATTACAAGTACCAGCTGGCGAAGCTACCCCGGCGCCACCTATAGGGCCAGCTTTGGGACAGCATGGCGTTAATATCATGGCCTTCTGCAAAGAGTATAATGAGCGAACTGTCTCTCAAAAGGGTTTTATTATTCCTGCCGAAATAACTATATACGCTGATCGTTCTTTTAGTTTTGTGACCAAGATGCCACCTGCTTCTGATTTATTACGACGTGCTTTGGGAGTGGAAAAAGGCAGTGGCAACCCGAAAGGCGATAAGGTAGGCAAGATAAGCAGAGATAAACTTTATGAGATTGCTCGGAACAAGATGAAAGATCTCAACACTACTGATATTGATAAAGCGGCGAGTATCATTGAAGGCACAGCTTGTAGTATGGGCGTGCAGGTGGAATAAATTGGGTTCCCTAAAAATTTGAGGAATTTTTAGGCTAAAGTAGATTAGGTATAGGTAAATGGCGAAGCACGGCAAGAATTATCAGGAAGTTAGTAAGCTTGTGGATAAGTCGAGGACTTACTCACCTGATGAAGCTATTGACTTAGCCCAAAAAGCTTCCTATGCTAGATTTGATGAGACGGTTGAAGTTCATTTAAGGATGGGGGTAAATCCACGTAGTGCTGATCAGCAGGTACGTGGTGTAGCTCTGCTGCCCCATGGATTAGGGAAAAAGATAAGGGTGCTTGTCTTTGCCCAGGGAGAGGCAATAAAGTTAGCCGAGGAAGCCGGGGCTGATTATGCTGGAGCAGATGAACTTATCAAGAAAATTGAGAATGGGTGGCTTGAATTTGATGTATCTATAGCTAGTCCTGATATGATGCCCAAAGTAGCAAAGCTTGGGCGTATCTTAGGAAGACGAGGTTTGATGCCTAATCCCAAGTCTGGCACTGTGGTGCCACCCCAGGATTTGCCTAGAGCTATAGGCGAGGCGCGTAAGGGGAGGGTGGAATTCCGTCTGGATAGAACAGCTATTATCCACTTGCCTGTAGGTAAGGTCGGCTTTGATAAGGATAAACTTCTGGAAAACCTGGCAGCGGTGATTGAGGCTATAGTCAAAGCAAAACCTAGTGGGGCTAAGGGGCAGTACATTAGAAGTATCTCGCTATGTACCAGCATGGGGCCTGGATTTAAGCTGGATCTCAAGTCAGCGATGGCTTTAACTGCTTAATTTTTCTTGCTATAATAGATTTGGTGCCAATGACAGCAGGTACCCAGGGGGGTTTAAAATACTTACCTGCCGAGGCTAAAGTTTTAACCCTGAGTTGTTGGCGCAGGGTTTTTATTTGTCTGGAGTGAGATATGTTAAGAGAAAAAAAGACACAGATTATTGATCAATTGACAGATAAACTGTCTAGAAGCACTATTGTTATCGCTACTAGCTACCAGGGTCTGTCGGCTAGGGAAATGACTGGGTTACGCCGTTCTTTAGCTGATGCAGCTGTTGCTTACCAAGTGGTTAAAAATACCTTAACTCGCTTTGCTACGCAAAGAGCCGGTAAGGAGCAAGTTATGAGCATTATTGATGGTCCTACAGCTTTGGTTTTTGGCTACGATGATGCTGTGGAGGCAGCTAAAGTTTTTAACCAACATATCAAGTCTACAGGCGTAGCTGTGCAAATTAAAGGAGCTCTGTTAGGAGAGCGAGTGCTCACCGCTGATGAGGTTATAGTTCTGGCTAGTTTACCACCTAAGGAAATTCTTATCTCTCAACTAATAGCTCAGTTGCAAGCCACGGTGAGAGGTTTACATAATGTTCTAAGTTTCCCATTATATAGCTTAGGCTACATACTGCAAGCTAGGATTCAAAATCTTACTGAATGACAAAGGAGGAAGGATGCCACCGGAGAAAACAAAGGTAGAAAAAGAAAAGGTAAAGAAAGCGAGGAAATCTACAAAGGCGGAAGAAGAAAGCAAAATAATGAGCAAGGAGGAAATAGTTGCTGCTGTTAAGAGTATGACTGTAATGGATTTGGCTGATTTAGTTAAGACTTTGGAGAATGAATTTGGAGTTACTTCTGCCCCTGTAGCTGTGGGGGCAGTGCCAGCAGCAGCTCCTGGCCAGCCGGCCGAAGCGCCTCCAGAAGAGGAGAAAACGGAATTTAGTGTCGTCCTAAAGGCTATTGGTGAAAAGAAGATTGAAGTTATTAAGGCGGTGCGTGAAGTAACCGATTTGGGACTAAAGCAGGCTAAGGATTTGGTAGAAGCTGCTCCACAGGTAGTAAAAGAGAGTATTTCTAAAGAAGAGGCAAATACTATAAGGCAGAAGTTAGAAGCTGCTGGGGCAGCTGTAGAGACAAGGTGAAATCAAAAAGCAAAAATCAAAATGCAAAGATACAGAGCAAAAATTAAAAAAGGTTTGCATTTTGAGTTGTCATTTTGCCCTTTGCCCTTTGCCTTCTAATTTTGAGTAACATGTCAGTTGCCAATTGCCGAGCTATCCTGGGGATGGGTATTTTCTTCATCTTTTTGGGCGTTGCTTTTATACTTTGGAGTAGGAAGGAAAAGAGAACATATTATAGCTCCTTGGTAACCCGAAAGGATATGAAGGAGTTTATAACTCATGAACCAGAGCGTCCTTGGTTAAATGCCTGGCAAATAGGTGGTTGGGTTTCCCTTATCATTGGTATCATATTGGCGGTTGCTGGTGGTGTTCTATGGCTGATTTTGTAGCTAACCTCTTACATTATCTCCCTATGCCGATATTGTAAAGCTTCAGCTACATGGTACGTTTTGATGATATCACTGTTTTCCAAGTCGGCGATGGTACGGGAAACCTTAAGAACACGATGGAAGGCGCGAGCTGTGAGGTGAAGTTGCTTCATAGCAGCACGAAGTAGGCTTTGCGCTACTGATTCTACGGTGCAGGATTCCTTTACTTCCTTAGGCGTCATATCAGCATTGCACTTTAGCTTTGTCCCCTTGAACCTCTCAAGCTGTATTTCGTGAGCTGCTTTGATTCTTCTCCTGACCTTCTCTGAAATTTCCGCAGGCTTATCCTCGGTGAGCTTTTCATAATCGATGTGGGGGACATCAATGAAGATGTCGATGCGATCCAGCAGTGGTCCGCTTAGTCTCTTATGGTAGCGAGAAATCTCCCCCGCTGAGCACTTGCATTCCTTAAAAGGGTCGCCATAATAGCCGCAGGGGCAAGGGTTCATAGCTGCTGCCAGCATAAAGTTAGCAGGGAAGGTAACACTACCACGAGCGCGGCTGACAGTGATAGTTCTATCTTCCATTGGTTGGCGCAGTGATTCCAGGGTGGCATGTCCAAATTCAGGGAATTCATCCAGAAACAGTACACCATGGTGGCTCAGGCTTATCTCCCCGGGTCGTGGCCATTGCCCGCCTCCTACCAGCCCGGCATGGGAAATAGTATAATGAGGGGAGCGAAAAGGGCGCTCCATAACGATTGGGGTGTCCTGTGGCAATAGACCACTGACACTATAAATCTTGGTTACCTCTATAGCTTCTTCTATAATCAACTGAGGCAATATTGAGGGCAAGGAGCGAGCCAACATAGTCTTACCGCTTCCTGGTGGTCCACACATGAGAATATTGTGTCTTCCTGCTGCTGCTATCTCCAGAGCTCTCTTGGCGTGTTCTTGACCTTTGATATAAGTAAGGTCAAAGACATAATCGTGGTGAGTTTCCTGCCCCCATTTTGTATCGCTATGATATTCTGGAATGCTTATTTCACCCCGAAGATGAGTAACCAACTGTGCTAACGATTCTGCCGGGAATATATGTATGTTCTCTATTAGAGAGGCCTCTTTGGCATCATCCAGAGGCGCAAACACTGTAGATAGGCCTTTATCGCGGGCTAAGGCTACCATAGGTAGTATGCCATGAGTATGGCGCAGCTTACCATCAAGGGATAACTCTCCCAAGAGGATACTATAGGAGAGGTCAGCATATAGCTGCCCTGAGCTGATTAGTATGCCTATAGCTATAGGTAAATCGTAAGCAGGGCCTTCTTTCTTCAAGTCTGCGGGGGCTAAGTTGACAGTAATACGCCTGGTGGGGAACTTGTAGTTAGAGTTTCTTATAGCTGACCTTACCCTTTCTCTGGCTTCCTGAACAGCTTTATCTGGCAGGCCTACGATGGTAAATGATGGTAAACCACTGGCAATGTCAACTTCGACATCCACAAGGTGGCCCTCAAGACCAACCACTGCAGCACTTTTTACCTTGGCTAGCATCTTATCGAATTATTCCCTTCGCCTTGCCGGCTGTTAACGCTCATTATAGCAAATAATGGTGTCCAACTTAATACATATGCTTTACAATCTACACCTTTCAATTCAGCTTAAAAGCAAAAATCGTTCCGTAGTTTGATAAGTTCTCTCCATAAGATATAATTAAGAAGTGGTGGAGGTTAAAGGTTGGGTTAAGCTTTAGTCTCTACTATGGCTATAAGGCAGAGAAGTTAGCCAAAATAGAGGAAAATCAATAATGCCTAAATTGGAAGCGGCTAAGAGGTTTATGCGAAAGTGGGTTGGTTCTATTCCCTTTTTTGCCCTGATCGGCCTCATTATCGGAACTTTAATTTCTATCCCAGCCATACATAGGCCATATATTGGCATGGTAACTATCTCTGGGCCCATTGTGGAACAAGCCTATGCTGATGATATCGTGGCGATGCTCAGGTATGCCAGAAATGATGGCGATATAAAAGTGGTTGTTTTGCACATAGATAGCCCTGGGGGAGAGGCGAGCATTGTTGAGCAAATATACCTTGATGTGCTTCGACTGAGAAGACGAAAACCTGTAATTGCTTCCGTAGGGTCACAAGGAGCCAGTGGTGGCTATTATATTGCCGTAGCATCAAATTTTATCTACGCTGAGCCGTCTTCTCAGCTTGGCAGCATAGGAGCTTGGACTAGCTTGCCTACGCCTGAAGAACTGGAGGAAGATATTGTCACTACTGGACCATTCAAAGCTATTGGTGGCTCAAGGAGAAAAGCCACTGCTGACTTGGAGACAGTGAAGGAAGAGTTTGCCTCCGCGGTCATGTCCCAAAGGGGAGATCGCCTGAGGCTATCTGAGGAGGAACTCTCCCGGGCTGAAGTCTATTCGGGTGTGGAAAGCCTTAGGTATGGACTTATAGATGACATTGGAACAAGCACTGACGCCATACAAAAGGCAGCCAGCTTAGCTGGAATTAGGAATTATGGAGTAATTGATATTAACGAAAAACTTCGTATATGGAAGCCGACTTACTGGCCTTTGTTTTTTAGCCTAGAGGACTTGAAATCACGAACTGGCTTGATGCCTACTTATTACTACCTATACTTTGAGTCGAGGTGAATTGATTGGGTAAAAGAATTGCTATTCTCCTTATCGCAATATTGCTTGTCCTCTTGGGGCGATGGCTTTTTTACTACAGCGGGTTTTATATTGCCCCTCCCAGTGAGATGCCTGACTATGAACAAATTGTCGCTCCTCTAGAACCTTCAACAGAGTACTCCGATGAGTATGAACAGGGCAAGGGCACTGTATTGCTTGATTTAGCCCATGATAATGCCTTTGATGTAGAGGAGCTTAATGTGTTGACATCGCGACTTATTTCTCGAGGCTTGACTATTGAGCTTCTGGGCACGGAGAATGACCTGGAAGAAGAACTTTTGGAGGTGGATGGCTTCATTATAGTTTGTCCCCGAGGAGAATTCACCAAGGAGGAAAGAGAGACTGTAGAGGAGTTTGTGAACAATGGAGGGAAGCTGCTACTAATTGCTGACCCGACTAGGAGTGGTGAGATTAACAGCATATCCCTCAAGTTTAGCTTAATATTCGAGCCTGACTACCTCTATAACCTGAAGGAAAATGACGCTAACTTCAGGAATATATTTATTACAGAATTCAGGGAAAACGAGATAACCAAGGGCTTGGAAAAGATAGCCCTTTATACCGCTGGTTCCATCACCTCGGCTAACTGCACTGCCTTTGTTGACCAGAATACCTTTTCCTCAATAATAGAGACAAGGAAAGAGCTTTCACCTATGGCTTTAACTAATGAATCTAATGTACTGGCAATTTACGATCTTACCTTTATCACCGAGCCCTATAATGGTATTCTAGATAATAACAAACTCATATCCAATATAGCCAACTGGCTAGCAACCCCGGCTGAGGAGGAAGAAGTGGAGGAAGAAGAAGAGGTGGAGGAGGAACCAGAGGAAGAAGTAGCAGAATAAGCAAAGCCAGCCATTGAGAAAGCTATAGAAGCAAGTGGTGCGATTGGTGTCGGACTACGCGATGAAGTTGGGCCACCTCAGGAAAGGGGACGGCGCCGAAGCCCTGCACAAGGCCTTGACTTTTGTTTGGCTTAGGTGATTATATAATCAAAAATAAACAAAGGAAGGAGGTGATAAAGGGTGAAAAAGCTATTAGTCGCATTCTTGGTAGCAGCCCTTCTTGCCACATCAGCGGTAGCGGTGGTGAGTGCTAAACCAGGCAAGCCAGTACGCCCTGAAAAACTAGACCAGGTTATTTTTGTGCATCCTGTAGCTCCTGATAAGCCCGGGAAGCCTCCCGCTCCCCCAGGAAAGCCTCCTAAAGAAGAGGAAGAGAAGGTCTATGATTATTACGAATTGTGGGGTGGTTACCTAGCTGAAATTGCCAAATACTACATTAACCCTAATGTCAGCCTGGTTACTGAAGGTAACCCTGTTGAGGCAGTTAATGATGCTGCTGAGGCTTGGGATGCAGTAACGGCTGATGAGTTATTCAGCTATGCTGGCACAACCGAAAAAAGATGGTATGCGGAAGATGGTCAGAACACCGTATCTTGGGTCAAGTTTACACCGCGGAATTATATTGCAGTAGTGGTAATGTGGTATGACTCGGAGAGTATAATCTGGGAGTTTGATATCGTCTTCAACACCTTCCACAAGTGGGGAATCGACCCAGTTAAGGAGGACAAAGATACCATAAAGAGGGCTTTTGATATCCAAAATATCGCCACTCATGAGTTCGGACACCCGGTAGGTTTAGATGATCTGTACGATGAGATATACAGCGAGCTCACCATGTATGGCTACTCAAGCAAGGGTGAAACAAAAAAGTGCTCTCTGGAGATTGGCGATATTGCTGGCGCTCAGTCCCTTTACGGAGCATCATAAAAACCGAAGCTGTTTATAAAAATGGAATAAGCGTCGAGGCTAATTATAGAAACACGCGGTTGGGCAGGCCTGTAACATGATTATGGTCCTGCCCCATTTCTTATAGTAGCGCTTTACTTAAATCCTCATGCTGTGCTGCTTAGCTGCTATGTCCCTATAACGGCAGCTACGGCATATTGCTTGGTATCGGAAAGGCTGATACAGAATTCACTTAAGTTTAACTTTTGGGCCCTCTCTCTGGCTTTACCGTAAAGTTGCACTAAAGGCTTGCCATCAGCGTTAGGCAGGATCTCAATCTCTCGCCAGCCAATGCCTTTAGCGCCGGTGCCTAAGACCTTCATTACTGCTTCTTTGCCGGCAAAATGAGCAGCTAAGGGTGCAATTCTACCCTGGTAAATCCTGAGCTCAGCTTCAGTATAAATTCGGTTTAAGAAACGCTTATCCCATCGCTTTATTGCTGACTCAATACGTTTTACCTCTACAATATCAATGCCGATGGAGTTCATGTTACTTGCTCTCCTTTATTTTTATCTATTATCTCTCTTTCTAAAAAGCACTGCAAAGCGCTATATCTTATCACTGCCTCCCACTTCCTACTTGCTTAAAGCTGCCCTCCTTGAGTTGCCACAGGAATTCTACTATCTCTCCCCTTCAGTCGCCTTTCCTGCCTCATATCCTTTAGGCCCAACAAAATTGTGGCACCATTTTCCTGGGGCTGTTGGTGCTAAAACCTCCTTTCCTTATGTCCTCCTTGTTCGAGGGCTCTTACTATCTTATCACTTTTCCACGCAAATCAGCATAGAGCCCCTAGGGTGTTGACAGGTTTGTTCATCTTCTGCTCTAATTGCTTTTTGGAGATAACTATAGTGAGGGTGTTTAAAAACGTAGTGCGAGGCTTTAGCCTCGTGCATGACCCTAAAGGGTTGCACTACGAGTATCTTGGGGGTGAATGGGTATTAAAACTGGACGGGGCAAAGCTAGTTTTGAATCTGAGGCAAAATTAAACAGTCTCATAATAGAAAGGAGGTAATAAATGGAGAAAATTTATACCAAAATGGGAGACGGTTCTGTAACTGAACTAAGTGAGAGTGAATTAAAACGAGACTTAGAAGAAGGTACCAGGGATGCTGCGGAACGAGGAAAGATCCCTCCTCTTTCCGAAGATGAGCTATCATACCTTTTTGATGTCTATAGCAGTCCTGCTAAATTTGTGGGTGTAGACCATGGAAACGAAGTGATTCTTAGCTACGACAATCCCACTATTAAACTTAGGCGTAGAGGGTTATTACTTCATAGGATTCAGTCGCTTCAAATTTTCGAGAAGGCTTTAGGCGCTGACACAGTGGAGTTCGGTGATGTTGATTATAGTTTTAAGCTGGTAAAAATTCCTATAACTTACGCGCAAACTGAAGCCGAACAAGCCTTATTGGTGACAACTATCCCTTTGTTTTATGGGGCTATGCCCAATTTAGGCTTATATACCCAACCAGATGGTCCCTGCCCCAATCCCATGGAGCTACTACCTCAAGGTAAAATATCTGAAGCCAGGGTAGCCCAAGAAGAGATGATAGAATATGCTGTTAACGATATGGTTTATGTATCCAGTGCGCTGTATGAGTCTGGAGTAGATGGTATTGATTTCGATACTACGGCAGCAGGAGGAGATACGGATTTTTTGGCTACTTTGCGTGCTGTTGAGATATTAAAAAGGAAATATCCTCAGATGTGTATTGAAATGGGAATGTCGGGAGAATTCATTTTAGGAATGCACGGCGAGTTAACTTATGATGGAGTTCGTCTGTCGGGATTATATCCTCATAAGCAACTTGAATTAGCTGAGAAAGCTGGAGTTACTATTTTTGGTCCATGTATTAATACTGATACAGATAAGTCATGTGCGTGGAACATAGCTCGGGCAGCTACTTTTACGAAAGCCTGTGTTCAGAATGCGAATATACCTGTTCATGCCAATATGGGCATGGGCGTAGGAGGAGTTCCTGTGACTGCTGAGCCTCCTGTAGATGCAGTATCCAGGGCCTCCAAAGCCATGGTAGAAGTAACCAGGCTGGATGGTTTGTAGATAGGGGTGGGAGACCCGGTGGGGATGGCTGCTGCTCATGTTCAGGCTTCGGGTATGGGTGGGATGCGCACTGCTGGAGATCTGGTAGGTCGCATGCAAATGTCCCGAGGAATGAAAATCAAAGAAGCTAAAGAGTATGTGGCCAATAAGTTAAAAGTTTCCGTATCTGACCTTGCAGACCCGGTGGTAATGCAGGAGATAAGAGAAGATTTAGATATTGGGATGCTGTCGACCCCATTCCATCCTGGATCGGCTAAAGGTATCGAAGCTAAATTTCGCATAGCAGAACTGTTAGGTATAGAAATCAACTGTGTAAATATGTTCAAGGATAGAATAGGTAGAAAATTAAGAGAGTAGGAGGGTAATTTTCGATGACTTAAAACTCTGAAGTTATGCTGAGAGAGGAGATTAAAAAAGGAGGTCAAACTATGGATAAAGAGGAACTTTTAAAGGAAGCCGGAAAATCTATTATTGATGCTGATAAAGCCAAGGCTGAGGAATTGTCACGGCGTGCTATTGCTGAAGGGATAAATCCCTTAGAGGTAATTAACAAAGGATTCAGGGTTGGCATAACTAAAGTAGGTGATCTCTTCGGGAGGGGAGAGCTATTTTTGCCTGAGCTAATACTATCAGCTGAGGCCATGAAGGGGGCTACAGATATTCTTAGCGCTGCACTGCCAAAAGATGCGCAAAGGAGAGGAAGAGTAGTGATAGGGACTGCTCAGGGTGATATTCATGATATTGGGAAAAGCATGGTAGTCTCATTCCTACAAGCTAACGGGTTTGAGGTTTATGATGTTGGTCGTGATGTAGAGATACAGAAATTTATCCACAAAGCTCAAGAGGTGGATGCAGATATAATAGGCATGAGTGCTTTATTAACTACTACTATGAGTGGTCAGAAGATATTAATACAGGAGCTCAAGAAGGCTGGTTTGCGTGACAGATTCAAGGTAATGGTTGGTGGGGCTCCTGTTACACAAAGGTGGGCTGATAGAATTGGTGCAGATGCCTATGGGGTAGATGCAGCCGATGCAGCCAGGAAAGCAATGAAACTATTAGGTGAGGGATAAGGGGAATTCCTTAGCTGGTGTAGCCATAATGCTTGTTATGGCTGTTTGTGATAGCATATATTACAGGGGGGATGGATTGGAAGGAGCACATAGATTCTAAATCTGTGCAGCCGGGTGTGACCCCCTGATTCCCCGCTAATAAATTTAGAATCGGAATTTTGCTGGATAGCAAAAACGCTAACCTAATTATTCAGCGGTTTTGCTAATGATCTCCCGGTGTAAATACCTTTAAAAATCAACCGAAGAAAGCGACTTGATTAAAAAACCACGATGTTTAATACTGATAATTAAAAATTTAAGCTGTTTAAAAATGTAGTGCGAGGCTTTAGCCTCGTGCACGACCCTAAAGGGTCGCACTACAAAATTTGGAGGTGAAAAATTTCCCAGATAATCAAGCTGAAGCTAAAATCAAAGCTGAGGCAAAATTAAACAGCCTAAAAAATTCAATAGGAGGTGATTTCTAATGATTAGACCACACTTACGTGTAGGCCTGGATGTAACTAAGGGTTTTAGTCTAAAAGCGTTT